>DATFYV010000141.1:0-13474 GCA_035314845.1 Candidatus Acidiferrum sp. | reverse complement strand
TCCCGAAGATTTAATCGAATCGGAACTTTTCGGCCACCTCAAGGGCAGCTTCAGCGCCGCCAGCGAGGACAAAATTGGCAAATTTGAAAAGGCTAATGGCGGCACGCTCTTTCTCGACGAAATCGGCGACATGAGCCTGCGCACGCAATCCAAAGTTCTCCGCGTCCTCGAAGAGCAGCGCTTCGAACCGGTCGGTTCCAGCCAAGCCGTAGCGGTGGATGTCCGCGTGCTTGCCGCCACCAATAAAAATTTGGAAAACGAAATCTCGCGCGGCGCTTTCCGGCAGGATCTCTTCTATCGCCTGAACGTAATTCCCTTCTTCGTTCCCCCGCTGCGCGAACGGCTGCGGGACATTCCAACGCTAGCCAATCATTTTCTAAACGAATTCAGCGTAGCTTACGGAAAAAAAATCCGCGAACTCAGCGACCCCGCCATGGACGTGCTTCTACGATATCCATGGCCCGGCAACGTCCGCGAACTCCGCAATCTGGTCGAGCGCCTGGTAATCGTGTGCCCGCAAGCCAAAATCGAGCCCCACCACCTGCCGCCCGAACTCTTCCGCGGCGCAGCAGAATCCCCACACCGGCCCTACAACACCCTGCACGAAGCCCGCAGCGCCTACGAACGCGAATTTATTTTGCGAAAATTGCAGGAACATCGCTGGAACATGACGCAAACCGCGTCCGCCCTGGGCCTGGAACGAAGCCACCTCTACCGCAAAATGAAATCCCTAGGCATCGCCGCCCCGGAGTAACCGTGGAGCGTGGCAGCCCTGCTGCCGCTTTTGCGAGCCAACCGTTTGTTACCGTCTGCAAAGCGGGAGCCCGGCTCTCGCACTCGACAAACCAATCGTTACTCCCCATCCCCCGGCTCCCGTTGCAACTCGCTCAGCGCCTCCAGCTGGCCATGCCAATCAAACTCCCGCACGCGAGCAGGATTCTCCCGCCAATCCGGCATCACCTTCACAAATAATCCCAAATAAATCTTCGATCCCAGCATCTTCTCCAATTCCTTCCGCGCCTCGGTCCCAATCTTCTTCAGCATCTCGCCCTTATGCCCAATCAAAATCTTCTTCTGCGAATCCCGCTCCACCGCCAGCGTACATTCAATCCGCACGAGCCGCGGCTTCTCCTCATACTTGTCCACCATTACGCCCAGGGCGTAAGGCAATTCGTGATAGGTCAACTGAATGGCCTTCTCGCGAATCACTTCCGCGGCTAAAAACCGCTCCGGCTGATCGGTAACCTGATCCTCGGGAAAATGCGGCGGGGCCTCCGGCAACAACCGCAAAGTCTCCTGCTGCAACTGCTCCAAGCCCCCGCCCTTCAACGCCGATATCGGGACAATGGCTGCAAACTCAAACGCCTTGGAAAATTGCTCAATCAGCGGCAGGAGCCCTTCCTTCGCCACGCGATCCACTTTGTTCAACACCAAAATCGTCTTGCCGCGAAATCTCTTGGCCTTGGACAGCAGCAACTCATCCATGTGCGTCGACGGGTGGCTGGCATCCACCATCAGCAGCAGCACATCAATATCCTCCAGCGCGGCAGCCACCTCATGCATCATCTGGCGGCTCAGCGCCGAATCCGCATCGTCATAGATTCCAGGCGTGTCGGTGAAAACAATCTGCCCCTCGGCGCGCGTAACAATCCCTTGTATACGATTCCGCGTGGTCTGCGGCTTGGCCGTAACGATGGCAATCTTCTGCCCCACCAACTTATTTATGAGCGTAGACTTCCCCGCATTCGGCCGCCCTACAATGGCCGCAAATCCCGATCGCCCGCGAATCTTGCTATCTTTCATGTTTCCTTTATTGGAGAACGCAGCAATCCGCAGCCGCGCAATCAATGGTAATTGCGGGACCAACTCCTTGCGGCGTGGTCCCACGCTCTTGGAGAGCTCACTTGCCGCTCAAAACCGACTTCAACCTTGGAGGATACGCTTGAAAGGCGGGAACATCCAATTTTCAAAATGCTATGTCAGGGCCAACGCCATCTTAAACACTGCGGGCCCGCGATTCGATGCATCCGGCGCGCTGACCTGCGATCCCTTTTTCACTAGAAACGTGCCACCGCCCGACAATTCGTCCAAAGCATTAATCAAATCGCGCACCGCATCGGATTTCAAGACGTATCCGTGAATTCCCATCTTCAAGAGATCTTCTATTTTGTAGTGCAGCTCATGCATCGACAGTACCAGCACGCGGCTCGGCAAATTGTGCTTGGCCAGCTCCTTCGCCGCTTCTAGTCCGCTCATCACCGGCATGGTGATATCCAGCACGATGAGGTCGGGCTTCAGCTCGAGGGCCATTTCCACGGCCATCTTCCCGTCAGTGGCTTCCCCGCACACTTCCCAATCCGCGCGCGCCGCCAAAATGGTGCGCACCCCAGCACGCACTACGTCGTGATCATCGACCACCAGGATTCGCTTGCCCATGAAATCGCGCCCTCCGCGCGCATCCGCCGCATGATCGTTGACAATACCCGTTATTTTACTGCAAAAGCGCCGCTGCGCCCAATTTTTGCAAGGGATTTTGCGGCAGAGTTAATGATCGTGCGACGCCACTTCCATCGGCCGCTTATGAATCCGCAAGCGCAGGACCTTGCGCTGGTTGGCCTCCAGAACCTCAAAGACATATCCCTCAATCTCGATCTTATCTCCCGCCGCGGGAACTTTCCCCGAGGCATGATTCAAAAGTCCGGCAATCGTGGTCACCGTCTCATACGACTCCCCGCCGAAGCGCACGCCGAGCATCTCTTCCACATCCGTAATGCTCATGCTTCCGCGCATCACCAATCCACCGTCCGGCTCGCGCACCACATCCGGTGCCGGCGGCCGGCCATCGTTTCCGCTTTCGCCGACAATTTCTTCCACCAAGTCTTCCACCGTGGCCAGACCCGCCACCGACCCATGCTCGTCGATAATAATAGCCATCGGCTGGCCCTTCTGCCGCATCTCCCGCAGCAAATCCGATCCCGCTTTGGTCTCCGGCACGAACAGCGCCGGCCGCGCCAACTCTCTCACCTTGCGCCGCGGCAAATCCGCATCCGCGATGTGCAGCAGTTCTTGGGCATTCACCACGCCGTAAATCTCATCCACGGTGCGTTCATACACCGGCATCTTGGAAAACTTCGTCTCCACGAATTTCGCATGCAACTCTTCCAGCGTGGCATCCGCCGCAATCGCGACAATGTCCGGACGCGGCGTCATCACCTCGCGCACACGCTTGTCACTGAACTCCACAACCTGCTCGATCAAATCGGCCTGCTCGGGGTGAATAATCCCCTCTTCTTCGGCCGCCTCTACCAGCGCTTCGATCCCCTCTTCGGTGCGCTGCTCTTCCGTTTTTTCCGGCTCATGCTCGGAAATGCGGGCCAACGACTCCGCCCCCTCGAGAAACACGCGCGCCGGCCACACCAGCCACATCCCCGCACGTACTATAGGCAGCAGCGGGAGCAGCCATCTCCCGGTGGTGCGATACAGCAGCGTGTCCGGAATAAAATGCATGGCGATCACTACTTCGAGCGTCACAAACACACAAAACTCGACGAACGATTCCCACTTCCCCGGAACGAAGTACACCACGCCGCGCGTGGTCTCCAGTACCAGAAAAGCCAGCAAAAAGTGCCCGAGAATGCGAAAGGTCCGCCCCCCACTGCGCCGGTTGATGCGCAGCTTCGGCTCAATCTCCGCTTCAAAAATTTCCAGATGTTCGCGCACCCGCCCCGTGGTCATGCGCCCCAATTCGCGGTAAATCAGCGTCAGGTAGGAAAAAATGGGCAGACAGATGGCCCACAGCGCCACGCGCAGCACAAACGCCCAGTTCAGATACCCCATGTGAGTCCGAATCGCCGGCGCAATTTTCGCTCTAGCCGGTGCATTTCCCCGTGGTCGGTTTCGTGGTCGTATCCCAGCAGATGCAAAACGCCGTGCAGCATCAAAATGCGCAACTCGGTCGCCAGCCCGCGCCCATATTTCTTGGCATTGCGCCGCGCCGTCGCCGGAGAAATTGCAATGTCGCCAAGATATTTCGCGGTCGCCGCGTCACCTCTGTGCACGCGCAAACGCGCTCCAGCACGCCGGCTTGTTTTTCGTTCTTCCGCAGGAAAGGACAACACATCCGTAGGCCCCAGCTTCTTGCGATACAACTCATTCATCCGGGCCATCTCCAAGTCCGTCACAAAACAAATGACCAACTCGGTCTCCGCCAATCCCAACTCTTCGCGCAACCGCCCCAAAAATCTTCGCAGCGAAGGCATCGCCAACCGCACACCGCGCTGCCGGTTAACTACCGCAAATCCGTCAAGCCCGCGCGCCATTATCTCTTCGACGCTTCGTGCCCCTGCGCCTCGGAAGCCTCTCGCGGCAATTCCTTCGCCGCCTCACTTGCTGCGCTCGCGGCGTAATCGACCCGCGCCGCCGCCCGGCCGGCATTCGCATTGCCCCCACGCTGCGGATGCGCCATGTCCCACTCTTCGTACGCGCGGATGATCTGCTGCACCAGATTGTGGCGCACTACATCCTTCTCGCCAAACTGCACCACGCCAATGCCTTCAATCTTTCCGCAAACCTCCAACGCCTCAATCAACCCGGACTTCTTCCCCACTGGCAAATCGATCTGCGTAACGTCACCGGTAATCACCGCCTTGGAGTGAAACCCCAGCCGCGTCAAAAACATCTTCATCTGCTCGCTGGTAGTGTTCTGGGCCTCATCCAAAATCACGAAAGAATCATTCAACGTCCGACCGCGCATAAACGCCAGCGGTGCCACCTCAATCGTCCCCTTCTCTAAGAACGCGCCCAATTTGTCCGCGTCCAGCATGTCGTACAGCGCGTCGTACAACGGCCGCATATACGGATCAATCTTCTGTTGCAATGTTCCCGGCAAAAACCCCAGGCGTTCCCCGGCCTCCACCGCGGGTCGCGCTAAAATAATTCTGTTCACCTGCTTGGTCAGCAGCGCACTCACCGCCATGGCCACGGCGATGTAGGTTTTGCCCGTCCCGCCAGGCCCAATCCCAAACATCATGTCGTGCTTCTCAATCTCTTCCATGTACCGCCGCTGCGACGCGTTCTTCGGCGTCACCACTTTCTTCCCAAACGAGCGCGCCCTCCCGGGCTCAAACATCCCGCGCAGCGATTCCGCGGGATTGTCGGTGGCCACGCGGATCAGACTCTTCACTTCGTCGCTGGACAGCGCCCGCCCGCGTTGCGTCGCGTGGTTGTACTCTTCCACGATGCGCACCGCCTGTTCCACGGAATCGTGCGCTCCCTCGATCGTCAGCTTGCTGTCGTGCAGTTGCGTCTGCACCCGCAGCAAATCCTCCAGCATGCGCACGTTCTCATCCAGCGTGCCGAAGAACGGTTCAATTTTTCCGGAAATATGTACGCTACGTCTCATCCAGTTGGTAGGTTTGCCTGCGACAGGAATGGGGTGCCCGATGGGATTCCTCCGTATGTACAAGAGCGATGTACAACCGGCCGCGCCAACTTTCGAAGAGCCGCAGCCACTTCAAGGAGAAACTTCCTTCACACTATCCCACGCCTCCGCTACGGTCAAGTTACGGCCAAGTTACAACGGCCCCGAAGAGCAAATCCTTCAAATCAGCATTTCCATTCGCCGCAACAATCTAAATATCGAATCCAGATAGTCACACAATTTTCATCACGAGATGTGTGTCTTTGGCAGTACGATGCTCTCTTCTTCGACTCTCTCCCAGTCGAGTTCCCGTTCTGCAACTCCTATCCCCGAGGAGGTCCAGCCATGCTCTCGCAATCCAACATCTCTTCCACGACTCCGATGGGCGCAAATCTAGTCTCAAGTGGCGGCGCTACCTTCCGCACCTGGGCTCCCGGCGCTTCCGGCGTATACCTCAACGGCACCTTCTCCGGCACGCCCCTCAACGGCCAAACCGACGCGCTCCTCATGCGCAAAGATGCAAACGGATACTGGACTGGCTTCCTCCCCACCGCCACCGAAGGCGACCTCTATCAGTTCTACGTCGTCGGCACCGGTTCCCACGGCCCTAAGCGCGATCCCTACGCCCGAGAAATGGCCACCGACAATCCCTTCCCCACCAACAGTTGCGTCATCCGCTCCGCCACCGCCTATCCCTGGCACGACTCCGCCTTCGTCACCCCCGACTTCTCCAACATGATTATTTACCAACTGCACGTCGGGACCTACGCACCCAGTGCACCGGGCGTCGCATCCACTTTCCTGGACGTCATCGGCAAAATCGAATACCTCGCTGCGCTCGGCGTCAATGTGCTCCAACCCCTTCCCATCGACGAAGTCGAAACCGATCCCTCCATGGGCTACAACGGCGCCGACTATTTCTCCCCAGACTTTCCCTATGTCGTCACCAATCCCGCAGCCCTCGCCACCTACCTCACCACCATCAACCGTCTACTAGCCGCAAAAAATCTGCCTCCGCTAACTATCGCCGACATCACTCCCGCACCAGCGCAACTCAAATGCCTCGTCGACCTCTGCCACCTCTACGGCATCGCCGTCGCCTTCGACGTCGTCTACAACCACGCCGGCGGCTGGCACAATCCTCCCGGGCCGGACGACGACCAAAGCCTGTACTTCTTCGACCGCGCCACTCCCATCCCCACTGCCGACGACCCCTTCGGCCACAACGAAAGCCTGTACTTCACCAACGCCAATGGCGGCTACGTCGGCGGCCTGGCCTTCGCTCTCTGGAAACAGGACGTCGGCCAATTCCTCATCAACAGCGCCAGCTACTACGTCGACGAATTCCACGTCGATGGGTTCCGCTACGATGAAATCAGCATGCTCCTGTTTCTGAACGCCAACACCGGCTGGCCCTTCTGCGCCAATCTCACGGATACCGTCCGCTACATAAAGCCTCGCATCCTGCAAAACGCAGAATATTGGCCCAACGAATACTCAGCCTCCCGCTCGTCCATCGTTGCTGCCACTTCCACCGGCGGCGCCGGGTTCGACGCTATGCAACACGACGGTCTCCGCGTAGCCATCCGCGGCGCGATCGCGCAAGCCGCGCAAGGCCAGTCCACGGAAGTAAATTTCGACGCCATCAAGGCCAACCTGTTTCCGCCAGACCTTCCACATGCCTGGCAAGCCGTCACCTGCGTGGAGAATCACGACCTCGTTAATCTTGGCAACGACCAGCGCATCCCCACTCTCGCCGACAGCTCCGCTTCCCAATCCTGGTACGCCCGCAGCCGCTCTCGTGTGGCCACGGCTCTCCTGCTGACGGCCCCCGGCATCCCCCAGATTTTTATGGGCCAGGAATTTCTCGCCCAATCGCAATGGCACTGCGATCCCGTTGACCTTGGCCACCTACTCCAATGGAGCGTCCTCGCCAGCGGCGCGGGCCAAGCCATGGCCAACCATCTCCGTTTCACGCAAGACGCCATCCGCCTCCGCTGGTCGCAGCCTGCCCTCCGCGGCGAAAACGTCAACGCCTTTCACGTCCACAACCAAAATCGCGTAGTCGCATTTCATCGTTGGCTCGACGGCACCGGCCAAGACGTAATCGTCGTCGCCACCCTCGCCGAATCCACCTGGTACAACTACGCCATCGGCTTCCCCTACTCCGGCCCGTGGCAAGAAATCTTCAACAGCGACCTCTATGACAACTTCCCCAATCCCCAAGTAGCTGGCAACAGCGGCGCCATCACCGCCGACGGTCCCCCATTACACGGCTTCCCCTCCTCCGCAAACATCACCATACCCGCTAACGGCGTAGTTGTTTTTGCCCGTTAAGCCGGCGACGGCGTCCGCTTTCCCGCGTCACGGACGCTGCGCCGGCTTGTGTTGCGCGGTCGCGGTGGCCGTCGCCGCCGGCGCCGGAACTCCCGACCCCTCGTCCGACGACGACCCATCGCTGTCCTTCCCACCCGTGACCCCCGAAAACGCCGAGCGCATCACGTCATTCGCGAAAAAATTCTTTCCATCGATCGGGACCATCATAATCTGGAGTTTATCCGACAACCGCTCCGCAATAATTTTCTGGATCAGCATCGGGTTGGACTTCAGCACCGAAGCCTCATACTTCATGCGCTCCGAGTCCGCCGCTGCGGTCACCCGAATACGATTGGCCTCAGCCTCCGAAAGATTCCTCTGCCGCTCCACCTCCGCCTTGCTGTCAATCACCTTCGCCTGCGCCGCTGCGTCCGCATTCTCCAGGGTCGCTTCCTTGCGCGCTTGCGCCTCCAGCTTCGACTGTTCAATCTGCTTCTGTTTCAGCGGCAAGGTGTACTGCATCGCGTCCGAATCCGCCTTGGCCTCTAGCACATGCACCTGCGCCGCCGACTCCGCCGCCTTCACGTCCCGCGCCTTCTGCGCCTCGCCCTCCAGTTCCGCAATCTTCACTTCCTTCAACTTGATCTCCTGTTCCGTCCCCAACCGCTCATTCTCCTGCTCCTTCAGCAGCAGTCCTTCGAGCCCCTTCGCGTACTCCGTCGGCAACTGCAAATCCCGCAGCAACACCTCCCGTACGATAATCCCGTCGCTGGCCAGCCGCGCCGTGATCGCCTCCGCCGCCTTCTTGCGCAACTCGTCGCGCTTCGTGGCAAAAATCTCCCGCGTCAAATAATCCGGAGCCAGTTGCCTATAGATCGTCGAAACAATCGGCGCCACCACCTGCTCACCCACCGGTTGCGGCAGATTCCGGTGAATGGCATCCAGCTTCTGCGCATCCAGCCGGTATCGCACCGCCACTGCCAGCCCAATATTCAATCCTTCCCGCGCCTGCACCGTCAGCACATCCGCCTGCCCGCCATTTCCAATTCGCTTGCCACCCTCCGCCCCCTGGCCATTCTCCGAAGATGCCGCCGTCGCATACACCTGCTCCCGCGTATCGTAAATCGCCACCGAGTCCACAAGAGGGGTCACCACGTGCAGCCCGGGATACAGCGTCCCCGGTCGTACGCCCCACAACTCGCTAACCCGCACTCCCGCCGCCCCATCCGACACCACCACAAAACTCCCCGCCGCCAGCATCACCAGCAGCCCAATCCCGCTCAACTGCACCGCCAGCTTCCACCGCACCGGCCGTGCCCCACGACGAGCCAGCGACCCCGCACCTGCCTCTTCCGTCCTCCCTCGCGCCAACAACCGACGCAACTCCTCCGACAAATAAATGTCGTAAGCGACCAACCCAGCCGCACTCGTCAGCAGCCCTGTGCCCACCAGCATCAACAGATATTTCAAAGCCACCATCGCCACACCCCTTCTCATTTGCGCTGCGGCGGCGACGCACACTATCCGCCGCTAGCGACGAACCTAGCGTCGCAACGGACCGCAAACCACTGGCCAAAGAAGGAATGCGTGGAAATCTCGAAATTATTTCGTAGACGGACCGCTACGATGCGTGTGCCGCTCGACACACTGTGGCGCGCTGGACGCGGCGCGCCATAACGAAATCGACGCAAATGAGCACTCTGCGATACTCCCGCCCGCGCATCGTGCAACCTCTCGCCCCTCGCTCTGCTCTAAATACGCATGCTGCTCATCTCACCCGGACCGGGAACGCTATCGCGCTGTCAACCTTTACACCCGCTGCGTAGCCCGAAATATTACAAACGCCAGGGAAACTCCTGTCACCAGCGGACATCCAATCAGCAGTAGCCAACTGCCGGCGAAGACCCCGGTTATCGTGATCAAGAAAGGTGAGAGCGTGCTCGGCCCGCAACGAGTCTCTTTACGACATCGCACCGATGTCTTCGTCGTGGGCGGCGGCCCCGCCGGTCTCGCCGCCGCTATTGCCGCACGGCAAAAAGGCCTCGACGTGATCGTAGCCGATGGTGCGACGCCGCCGATCGAAAAACCATGCGGCGAAGGCCTCCTCCCGGAGACCCTCGGTTCTCTCCGCTCGTTGGGAGTGGAGGCTCGTTCGCGCGATGCGCAAGAACTGCGCGGCATCTCCTTCGTGCAGGAAGACGCTCAGGTCTGCGCCGATTTCCCGCAAGAAACAGGAGTCGGCCTCCGCCGCCCGCGCCTGCACGAATTGTTGGTAGCCAGAGCCGAACAGTGTGGCGTGCAACTGCTTTGGAAAACTCCAGTGCGCAGCATCGACGCGCGCGGCGTGCAACTCGCCAACGAAACAATCACCGCCCGCTGGATCATCGGCGCCGATGGCCAAGGCTCCCGCGTCCGCCGCTGGAGCGGACTGGATAACCTGCGCCGCATCAAAAAACGCCACGCCACGCGACGGCATTTTCGCGTGCCGCGCTCGGCCGAGTACATGCAGATTTTCTGGGGCGAGCATGCCCAAGCCTATGTAACGCCCATCGCCGAGGAAGAGGTCTGCGTCGTCGTGATGTCCGAACATCCCGAGTACGCCGGCTTCGAGCGCGCTCTCCGCGAGTTGCCGCAACTCCAGTTGCAACTCCGCGACGCGGAAACCGTCAGCCGCGAACGCGGCGCCATCAGTGTAATGTGCTCGCTGCAAAACGTGCAGCGCGGCAACGTCGCGCTCATCGGCGACGCCTCCGGCGGCGTCGACGCCATCACCGGCGAAGGATTGCGTCTGGCCTTCCGCCAAGCGTTTGCGCTCGCCGACGCCATGGTGTCTGGCAATCTGAAGCAATACGAAACGGCCCACCGCAAGCTCGCTCGCCGCCCCATGCTCATGGGCCACCTGATGCTTTTGTTGGGCCGCCACCCGCGTATCCGCGGCCGCGTCCTTCGCGCCTTGCAAAGCAATCCCGATCTTTTCGCGCGCTTAGTGGCCACTCATGCCGGGCATGCCAGTCCCGCGCAACTTTTCACCACCGGCGCTTCGCTAGGCTGGCACCTGCTGGCCACCTAAGCTCAAACAGAATATGCATCCCACAAAGGGAAAAATCATGAATCACTTAGCCGCGAAATCTATCAGCGCTGCCGTCGCCGTTTTAGGATTAGCTCTGTTCCTAGCCGCCGCCGCAGCCCCGCCTCGCCCGCTAGCCGCCCCGCCCGCTCAAGCATCCACCGCGGCGCCGGCCAGCGAAATCGTTCTCGCCCTCGACCCCGCGCAGAGCAAAGTCCATTGGACCGTCGACAGCACCCTGCATACCGTCCACGGCTCTTTCAACCTGAAGAGCGGCACCCTGCATTTCGATCCGCAAACCGGCAAGGCCAGCGGCGCAATCGTCGTCTACGCCACCAGCGGCGACAGCGGCAACGCGAACCGCGACGCCCGCATGCACAAAGAAATTCTGGAAACCGCAAAATTTCCCGAAGCCACCTTTCACCCCACGCAAATCGAAGGCCCAATCAGCCCCACCGGCGCCTCCGACATAAAACTCCGCGGCACCTTCAACCTCCACGGCGCCGACCACGACCTCACCGCGCAAGTCCACGCCGACTTAGCATCCGACCACTGGACCGCCACCGCCAAATTCGAGGTCCCCTACATCGCCTGGGGCATCAAAGACCCCAGCAATTTCCTGCTAAAAGTGAAGCCCGTAGTAAACGTAGAACTGGAAATCTCCGGCAGGCTCCAACCCGCGAAATAAAAGAAGAGTTCCGGCCTACGGCTCATACATCCACATATCGTTCAAATTGCCCGTGGGCGGGCCGCTTGCTTCCCCATAGCCACCAAAGAGCCAAAAATTTCCCTGCGTGTCGACCCAGCGCGCCAGGAAGAATCGTCCCCCGGGACCGTTCCCAGGGAAAAGAATTCCCTGCGTGCCGAATGCGGAGGGCGGATCGGCGGCATTTGCGCCACCCATCCAGGTCCACTGCCCGCCGCTAAACTTCCACAAATCGTTCAGGAACCCTGCCTGTCCCGTGGAGTCGAAACCGTTGCCCCCAAAGATCCAGGCGTTGCCAGCTGCGTCCGTCCACGTGGCGCCGAACCAACGCGCTCCGGGAATGTTATTCGCCGCTGCGACACCTTGCGTGCCGTACACGCCGGGCTGGTCAACTACTTTTGCTCCGGCAACCCAGGTCCACTGCCCTGAGCTGTATTTCCACTGATCGTTCAGCACCAATACCGAACCATTTACATCGTAGCCGTATCCGCCAAACAGCCAGAAATTCCCGCCCGCGTCAACCCAGTTAAAAGCGCCCCAACGTGCTCCCGGCAAATTGCTGGACGCTGCTATTCCTTCCGTCCCGTACACGCCGACCTGTTGTTTGTCCTTCGGTCCGCCCATCCACGTCCACTCCCCGCCGCTGTACTTCCACAGATCGCTCAGTTCGCCGTTCACCGGGTTGAACTCGTCGTAACCAAGTCCGCCGAACAGCCACAGGTTTCCCGAGGCATCCAGCCAGATCACCGTGCCGGAGCGGCCCCCCGGCATATTCGAGGCGCTTGCCACGCCCAGCGTGCCATAGACTCCCTGTTGCAGCCCGATGCTCGATCCACCCATCCACGTCCACTCCCCGGCGCTGTACTTCCACAGGTCATTCATCGGAGACTCATTGCCCACGGAGTCGAAGCCATTCCCGCCGAACATCCAGAGGTTCCCTGCGGAGTCCGTCCAGCTGGCAGGTTCAAATCGCGCACCGGGAATATTATTCGGGCTGGCCACACCCAGCGTGCCGTATACACCGTTCGCCCCCGCCAGCATTGGTCCACTGATCCATGTCCATTGGCCGCCGCTGAATTTCCACAGGTCGTTGAACGGCAATAGATTTCCGCCGGAATCGTGGCCGTATCCGCCAAAAAGCCACAGATTCCCTGACGCATCGGTCCACGTTGCCGGATATTGCCGACCTCCCGGCGTGTTCCCCGGTGCCGCCACGCCCATCGTTCCATAAACCCCGATCTGGTCCGCGGTCTTGAAACCGGCCTGCCAAGCCCATTCCTTGTGACCGCAGTCCACCTTTATGCTGCTGACGTCGCCTGAAACGATCCCGGAAGCACTGGTGGCGGCGCAACTTTGCACGGGATTGCTGGGCTGCGCCGACACCGTGACTTTATAGCTGCTGCCGCTTATCAGCGGCGTGGGAAATTGAAAGGCTCCATTGGCATTCACCATTACGGTGTCTCCGCCGTTGTCCTGCAACATAAGACCGCCGCCCGCCCCCGCCAAGTTAATTACCGCCCCTCCAACCGTAAAGCTAATCGGTGTAGTTACCCCGCCGCCTCCGCCACAGCCACCAAACAACAACGCGCTAATCAGCGCAACGACTAGCCCCCAAGCGAACAACGGAAACTTGCTCATGACTCTCATATCAGCGAACGCTCCCGCATTTCATGGACTTCGCTAACGGCCTCGTTCGAACAGCTTGCCAACTCTCATCCATTAATTTGCAGCAGCCAGCAGCTGCGGGAGATGGCCCATTCTTCCTGCGCACGGATCATTAGCACGCGCACCCGCGAATCCGCTAACGCGATGTCCTGGTCCCGCAGCGGCTTCTCGTTGGCCAAGCCTTCGTTGCGTGCCGCATCCAACCGCACGCCAAGGAACTCCAGCCTCGCGCAGGCCTCCGCGCGCACTTCCGCGGAGTTTTCTCCGATTCCCGCGGTGAACACCAGCGCATCGATGCCCC
>DATFYV010000140.1:0-7726 GCA_035314845.1 Candidatus Acidiferrum sp. | reverse complement strand
TCCCCCAAAATTCCCTCCACCGTTTTGCTGGTGGACCACAGACCGGCGATGCAGTAGCTTCCCAACGGGCCCCGCAATCTGCAGGAGGCAATCATGAAACGCGTTCTCGTTCCATTTGCTCTGTCGGCGCTTACGGTTTGCGCCGCAAGCGCGCAAAATAAACCAGCGGTAACCACTCCGCAGCCGACCCACAGCGCCTTGGCCTCCGGCAAGAAAACCTACATCTGGTACTGCGCGTCCTGTCACGGGCCCGGCGCGCAAGGCGACGGGCCAGCCGCATCGATGCTGAAAACCCCGCCGCCGGACCTCACCACCCTCGCCAGACGCCACGGTGGAAAATTTCCTTACGACTATGTCTCTGACGTGATACGTTTTGGCACACGTTTTGCCTCGCACGGTTCGTCAGATATGCCCGTTTGGGGACCCGTTTTTGGCTACATGGATAACTATGACGAGGCCACAATACGCCGGCGCATCAAGAATCTCTGCGACTATCTGGCCTCGTTGCAGAGAACGGAGTCGTAGTAATGCGTTTTGTTGGTTGCAGCGGTACGGGGTTACACTCGCAGGCGCCTGTGTGGTTTGGCGGGATCTGAAAAATTGCTCGTGAAACGATCGGAGGCAGGGCACGCGTGGATATAGTCAAGGGCAACATGGGTTGGATCGAAGTGGTCGTCGGGCCGATGTTCTCCGGCAAGAGTGAAGAACTAATTCGCCGCTTGCGCCGCGCGGAAATCGCCCGCCAGCGGGTGCAAATCTTCAAGCCGCTGATTGACGTGCGCTACGCCGCCAACGAAATCGTCTCCCACTCGGGCCTCGGCATTCAGTCGGAAAACGTCACCAAAGCTTCCGAAATATTGGAAAAAGTGCAGCCGCGCACCGAAGTCGTGGGCATCGACGAAGCCCAATTCCTCGGCGACGAAGTCGTGGACGTCTGCACCAAGCTGGCCAACCTTGGCAAACGCGTCATCGTCACCGGTCTCGACACCGACTATCTCGGCCGCCCCTTTGAACCCATGCCGCGCCTGCTCGCCGTCGCGGAAGAAATTGTGAAATTGCTGGCTATTTGCGTGCGCTGCGGAAATCCCGCGGTACACACGCAGCGCTTGGTGGAAAGCGACGAGCTAATCGTTGTCGGTGCCGGCGAAGCCTACGAGGCCCGCTGCCGTCGCTGTTTTGAATCCAACGTCGCCCTGGCCAAGGAGAAGAAAGACGGCCCGCTCTTCATGGTGCGCAACCGCACTGCCTCCGCGGGCAGTGGGACATAACTTCGCCGCTCCGCGCAAGGAATTCGCGCGCAGCCGGTTCGCGAGCAAATTACAAAGGTGAACATGATCATTGACGCAAAAGCGCCCACGCGCGTCGACCTGGCCGGCAGCACCCTGGATATTTGGCCGCTGTACTTATTCCATCCCGGCGCCGCCACCATCAACGTGGCCATTTCGCGCTACGCCTACTGCACCATCGAAGCACACGAGCGCGGCAATGAACGCATTTCCCTGGTCTCCCGCGACACCCAGCGAAAAGAATCCTTCGCCTCCTTCGCGGCCATGGAACGCGCCAAGCGTTACAAATTGCCGCTGCTCGCGGAGATCGCCAAGTTTTTTCGTCCCAGCGGCGGTTTCACGCTGACCACCGATTCCGAAGCTCCCGCGGGCGCGGGCATCGGCGGCTCCAGCGCCATGGCCGTAGCCATTTGCGCCGCCCTAGATCGCTTCACCGGAGCGGGGAAGAGCAAGGAAGATTGGATTCACATCAGCCGCGACGCCGAAGCCATCGTGATCAACGTTCCCACCGGCACACAGGACCACTATCCGCCCGCGTTTGGCGGAGCGGCCGCCATCGAGCTACCTGCCGGCGGCGAGCATCGCGTGGAACTGCGCGTGGATTTAAACGAACTGGAAAAACGCCTCGTGGTTTGTTACACCGGAAAGCCGCGTCAGCACGGCATCAATAATTGGGAAGTGTTTAAGGCCCATATCGATGGCAAGAAAGCTGTCCGACATGGCCTCGAACGCATTTCGCAAGTGGCGCAGCAATTACGCGGCGCTCTCGAAAGCGGCGACTGGAAAACCTCCGGGGCTTTGATGCGCGAGGAGTGGTCGTTTCGCAGAAAAAACCTGCCGACCATTTCGACCAAGACCATCGATCGCGTGATCGGCGGTGCCTTGCGCAAAGGTGCGCTGGCGGGAAAAGTTTGCGGGGCGGGCGGCGGAGGCTGCGTGGTGATGTTGATTCATCCGGAGGCCCGCGCCGCGGTCGAGCAAGTCATCGCGGCGGAGGGCGCCGAAGTCTTGCCCGTGAAAATCGACCGCCAAGGAGTGCAAGTCATTTCGCGCTAAGCGCCGCCCGTCCGGAAGGACAGGCCGCGCGCCGAGACGGACAGTTGAGCCACAGACACGCCCTGCCCCTGCTCGTAGCTGTTCAAGCCCTTTCGCGCATCATAGAATAGGAACGACTGCTGAATGGCAATGTCGGCGGCCCGCCAGAATTCGCTGCGGCTCGTCAAGGTTCAGGGAACTCAGGCAGCGCACACGGGGAAGAACGTAGTTATGTCTTACGGTTGGGCATGTCTCTTATCGTTGCTGCTGCTGGCGGATGCCGACGTGCCGCGCATCAACAACTTGCGCGCGCCCGCCAACGAAACGCCTACGTTTGTGCGCGGCGAGGAAGTGGAGATTTTCTCCGGCGCGGTTGACGCGCAGAATCCAGCAACGCCGCAGCCCGCGGCCGACAAAGCCACGACCTTAAATCTCAGCGGCAAATTGCAGGACAGCTCGCGGCTGCTGCTGGTGCGTTATGTCTCCGGCGAGTTCGCCAAAGCCGTAAAGGCCATGCCCGCGGGCAAAGATGGGTTGCTCGTCACCGTTGGGAATCCCGTGAATGGCGAGCAACTTGAGCGCCAGGTGGCCACGCACGGCGCGGCCATCAAACCCGGCGACAACGTGCAAATCAGCAATCTGGAATTTCGCGATCACCAGATTATCGTGGATCTAAATGGCGGTGGCCGGGGCAAGCATCGCCTGCGCGACCGCATTCACATCGAAATGAGCGGCATGCCCACCGCGCAGGTCAGCACCACCAATCCCAACGCCGATGCCGGTCCTCCGGGGCTGCAACCCGGCCAAGGCAGCACCATCTTCCTCGAATTCAACAAGCCCATTCCGGATCTTTCTCCCGATGACCTAAAAACGCTGCTCTCGCCATTTCTCGATTTCAGCAAGCAGCGTTCTGCGTCCGTGCAATGGGTCGATACGCTCCCTCCGGACATCAAGAAAGCCATTCAAGAGCGCCAGGCCGTCGTGGGCATGGACCGCGAAATGGTGGTAGCCGCGGTCGGCAAGCCAGACCACAAGATCCGCGAGCGCGACGCCGACGGCAACGACATCGAAGACTGGATCTACGGCCAGCCGCCCTCCAAAACCGTGTTCGTGCGCTTCACCGGCGACCACGTCACCAGCATCAAGCAATTCCCAAAGTAAAGTTTGCGGACCCACGGTGTGTTCTGTAACTTGCTGCCAACGCACCTCAGCTTCATCGTGCTAGAATGTGTTTATGGCGAACACACGCAGCGCGACGCTCAGCATACGGCTCAAACCCGAAATGAAGAAGCGCTTGGCGAAGCTGGCAGCGGACTCCGGACGCAGCTCCAACTTTCTGATCTCCGACGCCGTCGAGTGCTACGTTGCCGACCAGGAACGAATGCGTTCCGAGGTGCGCCAAGCGGATCGCCAGGTGAAGTCCGGTCATTACGTCAAACACGAGGATATGAAAGCGTGGCTGCTCTCCTGGGGAACCGCGGGAGAGCTGCCGCCCCCGAAATGCATCTGCGGGGAAAAGCACGACGATGAAACGCCCCGAGAATGAAGATCGTTTGGTCTCCGCTCGCGCGAGCGCGGTTGCGTGAAATCCGAGCGTACGTTGCGCTCGATCAACCTGCCGCAGCGGAACGGCTCGCCACGCGGATCGTCGCCTTGGTGGAAGCGCTGCGGGCGCACCCGTATCTGGGCCGAGCGGGCGGCGAACCAGGAGTTCGGGACTTAGCGATCGGCGGGACGCCTTACAGCATTCTATACCGTGTGCGCGGGCGGCGAATCGTCATCAATACGATTTGGCACGCCGCTCAGAACAAATGATGGACGTTGATTTGTAGCCGCGCAATGGCGACGCGACGGCACACGTCGAGGTAGCGCCTTCTGCGCTCGCCGCGCTGATTAACCAAGCAGAATCGGTAGCAGGACACCGAGGCTGAGGGCGAAGAACCACAGGGCTGGAGCGGGAGTTCCTACTGGGCGCATGCGACGCAGTTCGCGGGCGGCGTTTTTTGGGTCGAGGAGCAGCCAGCGCTGGTAACGCCGCTCCAGCATGAGGAAGATGGCTGCGGTCACCGCGCCGTAGATTAGATGTCCCATCAAAGATGGGAGCAGGGCGGACGCTGCGCTGGCCCTCCAATCGGCTTCTCCGGTGAGGACCAAGGGCAGCAGGGTCATGGGGCCGACGTACCACCAGATGAGGCCGAAGACCCAACCCCAAGGGACGCCCACGCTGAAGCTGGAGCCTTCGTTGCGGAAGAGCAAGCCGTAGGTCATGCCGATGATCGCACTGACGAGCAAATGGATGAGCAAACCTCTTGCGCCATGGAAGCTGGAGCCCAGGCCAGCGATCCTTGGAAGAGCACCAGTGGCGAACAAAATCGGGGTTACAAGCAGGCCGCCGATCATGCCGGCTGACGCGCCCCATCCTAGGGAGCGCAGAACGTGCAGGCCCGGACCTTCCATTTCGCGATTCAGCGGGTCGGACTGGAAAAAAAGTTTTAGCCAGACGCGGTCGATGGCGGCGTAGATCACACCCAAAATCAATCCGTAAATGATATGACCGACGAGCGAACCGAATAGCGCAGTGCCTTGATCGGCCGTCCAATCGACGGGGTTGCCGCTTAGCAGGGGGAAGAGAGTGAGCGGGCCGAAGAACCACCAGAAGATGGAGAAGCCGAGTCCCCAACCCATGCTGGAGCCTAGGCCGCGAACGTCGGTTTGAAAGAACATTCCAAAAGCGGCGCCGATCATTAGCGCGACCAGAAAATGGAAAGCCACCATTTCGATGCGCGAGCTCAACGGATCGAAGCCGCCGAGCAGCGGGAAAAATTCGCCCTCGTACATCCAGCGGCTGAAGACCAGGCCGCTGAGGGTGCCGGCGAAGCCACCCACGACGATGGCGCGTCCCCAGTGGAATTTGGATTTTGCTACGTTGAGGCGGAAGGCACCAAGGATGCCAAGGGTGAGGCCCACGGGCATGCCGAGTAGGGTGAGATAGGCGACGAGTTCGGTGAAACGCTCGCGCGCGTCGGCGACCATCGCCATGGAGTGCGTGGCGCCGTGCAGCAGAGGGATTAAGCCCGCGGGAATTAATAGCCAAGCGAGAGAGGCGAAGCCTAAGCCCCAGATCAAACCGGCACCGGGGCTGTGAGTGCGCTTGCCGCAGGTCCACCAGAAAAGCAGGCCGAAGGCCGCGCCGAAGGCGATAGCGTGCGCGGAAGTCTCTGCGAGCCGCGTAGCGCCGAGCGCTGCGAAAGCGGCGCCGACGACGATGGCGGAAAGGGGCTCAAGCCACGGCCGCACTGGGATCACGAGTGCGGCGTCTTGCGTACCCGGTGATGGATTTGTGGAACTCATCAGCAACTCCTCACTTCAGATCGATGGTCTGCACGATATCGCGCGGAAAAAATAGCTCGACGGTCCAATCGAAGAGCACGCGAATTTTGCGCTCGAGGCCGGGAAGCTTGCCGAGATAGATGCCGCGCCACATGAGCCAGGCGAGCAAGCCGGAAAAGCGCATGGAGCGCGAGCGCGCAAAGGGAACGGTCAGCTCGGCGCAGGCGGTCTGATGGCCGATGACGCAGAGCGCGCCCAGTGAATCGAAATGGAAACCCTTGGTCGGCTGACCGGCCAACTGAGCGGCCACGTTGTGCGCCAGTGTGGCAGCCTCGCGCAAGGCGAACTGCGCGGTGGGCGGGCAGGGCTTGCCGGATTTGGCGTCGCTGACGGAGGCACAATCGCCGAGGGCCCATAGACCGGGGCGGCCGGGAACGGACAGGTCGGCGTTGACCTTGACGGCTCCGCGCTTGTCTTTTTCGAGGTCCAGCGACTTGACCAGTGTGCTGGGCGCGGTGCCAGCGGTCCACACCAGGGTCTCGGCGCGAATCTCTCCGTCGCTGAGAACCACAACTCCCGGACGAGCATCGGCGAGGCGAGCGTTGAGATGAAACTGTACGCCGCGTTCGGCCATTTTTTTCTGGGCGTAGCGGCCCAGTGATTCGCTGAGTTCCGGCAGGATGGTGTCGCGCGCATGCACCAGCACCACGCGTAACTCTTCGGCCTTGAGGTTGGGATAATCCGCGAGAATGCCGTGGGCGAAATCGTTGAGCGCACCGGCAAGCTCAACGCCGGCAAAGCCACCTCCGGCGATGACGAAGGTCAAGAGCGGGGCACGCAAGGCGGCATCCGGTTCGCGGTCGGCGCGCTCGAACATTTCGATGACGTGATTGCGAATGCGAATGGCGTCGAGCAGGCTTTTGAAATTGAAAGCGAGTTTTTCGACGTTGGCCATGCCCAGATAATTGGAGACCGAGCCCAGGGCGAGGACCAGGTGGTCGTAGGGCAATTCGCGTGTCGCGGGGCTGCCGTCGGTGGAAGCGAAGCCTTCGAGCAGGATGCAGCGCTTCTCCAGATTTATGCCGGTGGTGCGCGCGCGAATAAATTCGGTGCGGTGCAGGCTGGAGCGCAATGGGGTGCTGATGTGGCTGGGCTCCAGGCTGCTGCCGGCCACTTCGGCGAGCATGGGCGTGAACAGCAGCGCGTTGGTATCGCTGACGAGGGTGATGTGCGCGGAGAGATTTTTCTCCAGCTGTTTTTCGAGGCACTGAGCAGTGGTCATTCCAGCGAAGCCGCCGCCAAGGATGACGATGCGTTTTGTGGGAACGGGCGGGGCGCTTAAGGGTTCGGGCTCCGCGCCGAGGACAGCGGTGGCCAAATCGCTGAAAGCTTGTTGCAGCAGTCCCAGCAGCGTACCGTAAGCCACCCAGCCTACCAGCGCGGGAAAATGTTCGCGCATGCCTTCCGCGCTCCACTCCGGCTTTTGCCCGGCAAAAATCGGGATGGCGATGACGCTGATCAGGCCCCACAGCGGGATACCCAACGCCGCGGCGGTCATTAGACTGTCGGCATATGCGCGGCGGGTGGGCCGCATACTGATGGCGAACGCTGCGCCGAATAGAGCGCCGAGCACCACCGACAAGATGGGCCGACCCAAAGCCAGTGCCAGCGGGGCGCTGGCCAACGCGCCCGTGACGACTCCAAGCATTCCTCTACGAAGATACCGGTTCATGTTCTTTCCGTTTGGGATCGTGACCCGAGGCCGGTTACGTATTGGAGCTTACGACGGAATGGCCAATACTAAAGCAATCTTTCGCCAGACGTCACAAATTCCTAAGCGTATTTACCGTAGCTGAGACCTTAGACCTCGATAGGGACGTTTGGTTACAGAAGTGAGCGAAGCGACATTTTGATGGATGGGGTATTGTCCGCTTGCGTTGACTTTTGTCTGCGCAGACCATAGCATTTTGGGTTCGGCACTGCGGAAAATTTGCCGTGTGACGGCGGGCACTGCGACCGCGCGTGCGTTGGCGCATAGATATAGATAGGTTTACAGATACTTCATGGGAGGAAGA
>DATFYV010000139.1:0-6830 GCA_035314845.1 Candidatus Acidiferrum sp. | reverse complement strand
CATTTTGTACGTGCTGGGCATGGGCGTGGTAGGGGCACACGAGTATGCGCACGCGCATGCCTGCAAACACTGCGGCGGCCGGGTGCCAGCCATGGGCTTCGCGCTGATTTATCTGACGCCGGCGTTTTACACCGATACCACAGAAGGCGCGGTGAAGGGCACGCGCTATCAGCGGCTGGTGATTTCGCTGGCGGGAATCTGGATCGAACTAATCATTTGCGCGATTGCCACGCCCATCTGGTGGGGCACGCCGCCCAATACGGTGATCCACGACGGGGCGTATTTCCTGATGCTGCTTACGGGAATTACTTCGCTGCTGGTGAACTGGAATCCGCTGATCAAGCTGGACGGCTACCACATGCTGTGCGAGATCCTCGGGATTTCAGATCTGAAGGAAGTCTCCACCGCGTATGTCTCCGCATGGGTCAAACACCACGTCTGGGGACTTCCGGTAGAGGTGCCGTATGTGCCCAAGCGGCGGCGATTCGGATTTGTGGTGTACGCGCTGCTTTCCGGAGCGTACAGCTACACCGTGCTGTTTGTGGTGGCGCGATTTGTGGGCAACGTGTTTCGCAACTTTGATCCGGACTGGTCGTTTATCCCGGAAATCGCGACGGCGGCATTGATTTTCAAATCGCGCATTCGCCTACTGGTGAACTTTATGAAATTCGTCTATTTGGACAAGAAGGACCGCATTTTGGCCTGGTTCACACCGCAGCGGAAGCTGGCGAGCGCGGCCGTCGCGGCAATTTTGCTGTTTGTGCCAATGCTGCACGACACGGTTACGGGCCGCTTTGTGCTGGAGCCGAGCAGCGAAGCGCAGGTGCGCGCCGCGGTGGCGGGGATGGTAGATGCGGTGTATACGGAGGAAGGGCAGCAGGTTGCGGCGGGTGCGCCGCTGCTGCAGTTGCGAAACGTGCCGTTGCAAGCCCAGGTATCGCGCGCAGATGCCGACTATGCGATGGCTACCAAGCGCGCCACCGTTGCAGTGCTGCATTATGGCGACATTGGAGCTACGGCAGTGGACCGCGAGCGTGCGGCGTCGGAGCGCGAGGAACTGGGAAAGGCTGCGGCAAAACTGGAAGTCGTCAGTCCCATCTCCGGGACGGTGCTAACGGCACGGGTAGGGGATCGGCTCGGCTCGTACGTGAAAGAAGGCTCGGAGCTGGTGGAGGTGGCGGACTTGAGCCACATGCGCGCGCGAATCTACGTTTCCGAGTATGACCTGGCGAAATGCCGAGTGGGGGCGGCGGCGCGGGTACAAATCGACGGCATGTGGCAGATTCAAGACGCCACGACTCAGGATATTACCGAAGCGTCGTGGGAGATCGATCCCTCGCTCAATGAATCCAACAAGCTGAAGGGGTTGAATCCCCCCAATTTTTATCTGGTGGATCTGGCGCTGATCAATCCGGACGGGAGTATGAAACCGGGTATGACGGGATTGGCGCGCATTTACGGGCGGCGGAGAAGTATTGCGGGGCTGGCTTGGGAGGGCATTGCTCACTTCGCGGGGCGAAAGGTCTGGTAAAAAAAACAGGCTGCCTTCGGGCAGCCTGTTTTTTGTGACTCAACTCTCCGCGTGAGGAGAGGCTTGCGGGGAAACTACTCCACGATCGCTTTTGCGGAGGCGAATTTCTTCGCAGAGGCGAACTTCTTGGCCGAGGCGAACTTTTTGGCGCTAGCAAACTTTTTCGCGCTGGCAAACTTCTTGGCGCTGATGACGCTGTGCGCGGGCAGCTTCATGGAGGTCAGACTCTCACCCTTGGGGGCTTCCGCTCCCGTGGCCACATTGGCCTTTTTGGTGGTCTTCAGTGCGCTGATCAGAGACTTTTTCTGTATGGACATTGCGAGGGCTCCTCAAAATCTAAATTTTTAATTTTGTTCCCCGTACGCAGGTATGTTTGCAGGCGGCGTGCCAAACTTACGGCTCCCCGCCGCTTCTCGCGCGGCCAATGGAATCAACGAGTTGCGCGGTTGCAAGGGGAGGCTGGCTGTCCGGACAGGGTTAAGAAGCGAGGACCGGTTAAAAATCGACCAGGGATGGGTTAACTTTTGACCGATTTTTGAGGGAACGTACTGGAGCACGGCTGCACAAATGAAGAAGGCCGCCCTTACGGCGGCCTTCAGGTGTAGCGGGCGAGCAATTCAAGCGGATTAGCAAGTTCTACGAGCGTTCGCTGGAACCAGTCCCGGGACGCCGGGACTACTTCCTCTTCATATTTACCTGGCGGACGCCGTCGAGCATCCGGAGCGAGGTGTTTTTTGCGCCCTTGACGCTTGAGGTGCTAGCAACCTTGGCCTTCTTGGAAGTCTTCAGCGAACTGACGAGAGATTTTTTGCTGGCGGACATTTGCGTCTCCTTCATATTGAAATTTGTGGCCTGCCTCCCAGACGGACATTGAAGAGCAGGAAGCGTGCCAAACGGCGCGGGGAAGCGAAATCCCGGGGCGGCAATGGAATCAACCATTTGCACGAACGATGTGGCTGCATCGCATTCGCGGGAAACCATGCCGGTTCGATTTTCGAGCGCCACAGGTTAATTTTTCACCGAACTACAGTTTCAACTTGCGGCACAGGTATTTCATGCGCTGCCCGTCGATGCGCAGCAGCGCAGCGGCGGCGGATTTTTTACCGCCGGTACGGCGCAGGGCGGCGCTGAGGTAAGCGACCTCGATACGCTGCATCTCGGCGTCAAAGTCCACGCCATTTTCGGGAATCAGGATGGCTTCCTGGCTCGCGGTGCTGGAAACTAGCAGGGTTTGCGGCAGTTGTTCGGCGGTGATTACCGCGCTATCGCCCATGACCACCAGGCGCTGAACGATGTTTTCGAGTTCGCGGACGTTGCCGGGCCAGGGATAGTCTTCCAGGATTTCGACGACATCGGGCTGCAGGCGCTTGAGAGGCTTCTTGGCGGAGGCGCAATAAACACGCAGGAAATGATCGACCAGAACCGTGATGTCGCCCGCGCGTTCGCGGAGCGGCGGGATCGTGATGGGTACTACGTTGATGCGGTAATACAGGTCTTCGCGGAAACGGCCCTTTTTTACCAGGTCTTCGAGGTCTTCGTTGGTGGCGGTGATTAGGCGGAAATCGATTTTTTTGGCGGTGCGTCCGCCAAGGCGCTGCACCGTGTGCTCCTGTAGCACGCGCAGGAGCTTGCTCTGCAGGCCCTGGTTGAGGGTAGTGATTTCGTCGAGGAACAGCGTGCCGCCCTGCGCCGATTCGATCAAGCCGGGACGGGTGGCGTCGGCGCCGGTGAAGGCGCCCTTTTCGTAGCCGAAAAGTTCCGACTCGATCAGCCCTTCCGGCAGCGCCGAGCAGTTTAGGCACACATACGGCTTGTCCGCGCGGCTGCCGGTTTGCACGATGGCCTGGGCAACAAGTTCCTTTCCGGTGCCGCTTTCCCCGCGAAGTACGACGCTGGAATTACTGTCGGCCACGGAGAGCACGGCCTGATAGACCTTTTGCATGGCGGCGCTGCCGCCGACTAAGCCGCAAAAGGCGGATTTGTTTTCAACCTGCTCGACCATGCGCCGGCCTTCAATTTCCATGGCGCGCTTCTGGATGGCGCGGGCCAGCACGATCTGCAGTTCGGAGAAATTGAGCGGGGCGAGGAAAAATTCGTCGGCGCCGGCACGGCTAGCCTTAATGGGGATGGCGCGGTCGTTCGAACGAGTCATGGCCACGAAGACCAGGTCTTCGCGGAGGTTGCGCATTTCTTTCAGGACGTCGATGCCGTCGCTGGCGCCGACACCGATGGCGTCGAGGTCGAAGAGGATAGCGCGGAGGTTGGGGTCGTCGATCAGCGCTTTGATTTCGTCTTCGGTGGTGGCCAAGACGGTGTGAAAGGCCGGCCCGAGGGAGCGGCGAATTTCCGGGAAGGCGGTCTCTTCCACGGTGATGAGCGCGATGGAGTAACGCCCGTCGGGATGGGGTGCGTCAGAGGATGGCGCGCGGTCGGTCAAAGGACTTCGAATTATAGGTAAACGGGGGGGTGTCGTAAAGCGATTGTGGGCGCTTAACGAGCGATTTTATCGAAAGAGCTTATCGGATATCGACCTGGTGGAATCCGAAGCCCCGCAGCATACCTGAAACTGTGGAGCGGGCGTTTTCGGAGGCGGTTTTTAGGATGCCGTCTTGTAGCGCGCCTTGCTGGAGCTGGCGTTCCGCTTCTTCGCGGACTTCGCTCTCGAGATTGGGGTCCGGGGAAGAAAAGAGACCGGTGTCGCGGGAATAGACTTTCGTCTTGGCGTTGTCCAGGCGGGTGCTGAAGATTTCCGCGGGCGGGAGGTGGATAGCGACGGTCTGGCCCTGGACTTGGACGTCGCCGGGTTGAAGGCTCGCCAAGTTGATGCCGGCGACGACTTCGCCGTGCACCACGAGCAGGAGGCGGTCGCCCGCGAGGAATTTCGGGAGGTAGGGATTATCGTGCTCGCCGGAAATGATTTTGTCCATGGTGTAGCTGACGGTTTCGAGGCGCTGTAGTTGCTGGATTTGATGGACGACGGTGGGCTGGTCGACGTTGATTTGCGTACGGTCGCCGCGGAGAACGCCGAAGAGATGCAGCAGGCCGAGGCCGGTCGTCAGCCACACTGCGGCGCCGATTAGAATGACTGCAAGTGTTGCGCCGAGCAGGATTCCTAGTAGGGAGACGGACGAGCGACGGGTGAGGCGCGGCGTCGCGCGTTCTACGCGGTCGTCAGACGGATCGGGAGTGGTCATGGGTGCGCTCTCAGGGCAATACGTCCAGCAAGAAATCCTTGGCGGGGCTCACAAAGCGCGTCCCGCCGCGGCGCCCGAGGCCCAGGCCCATTGAAAATTGAAGCCGCCGAGGTGGCCGGTGACGTCGACAACTTCGCCGATAAAATAAAGGCCGGGGACTTTGCGGCTCTCCATAGTCTTGCTGGAGAGTTCGTCGGTGTCCACGCCGCCCGCGGTCACTTCCGCCTTATCATAACCCTCCGTGCCCGCGGGGCGAATCTCCCAGGCGTGGACTTGGCGTTCGAACTGCTCGAGCGCGGCGTTAGACCATGCAGGGGGTGCGTGTAAATCGAGCCAGCGGGTGGCGAAGCGCTTGGGCAAGATGCCTTGGAAGGCGTTGCGGAGAGCGGTCATGCTGCGAAATTCGGTTTCGAGGACTTTGGCGATGATGTTGCGGCCGGGAGCGAGATCGATATGGAGGATGCTGCGATGGTTCGGTGCGGCGCGGCGCGCGGCGGGCGGATTCCAGTAGGAGGAGATTTGCAGGATGGCCGGGCCGCTGAGTCCGCGGTGGGTGATTAGCATTTTTTCGCGGAAGGATGGGTTCTTGGCGGGGGCCTTGCTTTTCGGCGTGGAGGATTCCTCAGCCACCTCGTCGAGGCTGGCGATGACGTCCGCGGAAACGCCGGCCAAGTCGCAATAGTCGTCGTGATCCTTGGCGCCAAACACCAGGGGCACAAGTGCCGGGCGCGTGGCCACGATGCGCAAACCGAACTGGCGCGCAAGGTCGTATCCGAAGGAGGTTGCGCCCATTTTCGGTATCGACAAGCCTCCGGTGGCTACCACCAGCACGGGGGCGTGAAATTCCGTTTGCGCGGTGAGCAGGCAGAAGCCGTCAACGCCGCGGCGCACTGCTGTGCATGAGCTGTTCAAGAAAATCTGCGCGCCGGCGTCGCGGCATTCTGTCTCCAGCATGGCGGTGATATCGCTGGCGGAGCGATCGCAGAAAAGCTGACCGAGGGTTTTTTCATGGTAGGGAATGCCGTGCTTTTCGAGCAAGGCGATGAAATCCGCGGGCGTGTAGCGGGCTAACGCGGATTTTGCGAAGTGCTCATTCGCGGAAAGAAAATTCTCCGGGCGGCAATGCAGGTTGGTGAAATTACAACGTCCGCCGCCGGAAATGAGAATTTTTTTTCCAGCGCGGTCAGCGTGCTCCAAAATGGCCACGCGCTTGCCACGTTTGCCGGCTTCGATGGCGCAGAGAAGACCTGCAGCGCCCGCTCCGAGAATAATCGCGTCAAAGTTTTGACCCATAAGTTAAATCGGAGCTCGGCCATGCCCGCGGGGCAGTGCTGGCGGACAACGGCGCAATTTTTGTGACCACAGCCACGATAGCACGGCACCGACGATGTACGACCCTTGACCGCCTTGGTACCAAATGGGGTCTTATCGGCTTGTTCGTCAGGCCTCTCGATGTTCTTGACTTCGTCGGCCCTTGCGCCAGAATGAAGATCCCTTCCGAGTAGTCTCTCCAGGCAATTCATGTCGGCGGTGATTTGAGCGCAAGGCTTGCGCACAGGTCACTCGCGGCCCGAGCTGCTGGGAGCAGGTTCGCAAACATCGCGGGCGGGGGTTCCAGACTGCAGGGCCGATGGAAAAAATGCATTTCTTTCAACCATTATTCGGTTCTGGGGGCTTCCAACCGCACGGGTTCTGCTATGCATGGAACAGCGGGCTGGTGTGGCTGCATGTGGTTTCCGACCTGCTAATTGCGGCGGCGTATTTTGCAATTCCGGTGGTGTTGCTGTGGTTTCTTCGCAAACGACGGGATATTCCGTTCAGCTGGATATTCTTGCTCTTCAGCGTATTCATTGTTGCCTGTGGCGGCACGCATCTGATGGAGGTATGGAATCTGTGGCACGCGCAATACTGGTTCGGCGGCGCGGTGAAGGCGATCACCGCCGCGGCTTCCGTGGGCACGGCAGTGGTGTTGACCTACACCACCCCGCGGCTTTTGCAAGTGCCGAATCTCAGCGAGTGGTGCAAAGCAAACGCCGACCTCGAAGCGCGTATCGAGCAGCGCACCAAAGATCTGCGCGAAGCCAATGACGCTCTGCGGCAGAACC
>DATFYV010000138.1:0-2564 GCA_035314845.1 Candidatus Acidiferrum sp. | reverse complement strand
TTCGCCGGGCCGCGGACCACGGCGCGACGCGCGTCGATGGAAATGTTCGCACCCATGCGCAGCATTTCGCTGGCGTGCAGGAAGCGGTTCTCGAAGATGGTTTCGGTGATGACCGAGGTACCTTCAGCTTGTGTGGCCAGCGCCATGTATTGCGCTTGCATGTCGGTGGCGAAGCCGGGGTACTCCTCGGTGGTCATGTCCGAGGCAATTAATTTTTTTGCGCCGCTGACGTGCAGGCCGGTTACACCGAGGCCGTTTACCCGGAGAGTGGTGGCATCGACGATCTGGATGGGCACGCCGGCTTCGGCCAGCTTGGCGATGATCGCGCCCTGATGCTCCGGCGCGCAATTGGTGATCGTCAAGTCGCCGCCCGTAATGGCTCCGGCGACCAGAAAGGTGCCCGTTTCGATGCGATCGGGAATCACCGTATGGTCAGTGCCGTGGAGTTCTTTGACCCCGGTGATTTTCAGGACGCTGGTGCCGTCGCCGGTGATTTGCGCGCCCATTTTACGCAGCATCACCACCAGGTCGGTGATCTCCGGTTCGCGCGCGGAATTTTCAAGGATGGTTTCGCCCTCGGCCAGGGCGGCGGCCATCAAAATGTTTTCCGTTCCGGTGACGGTAATTTTGTCGAAGACGATGTGCGCGCCCTTGAGGCGGCCGTGATTGGGGACTTTGGCCTGGATGTAACCGTGTTCGGTGGTAATTTCGGCGCCCATTTTTTCCAGGGCTGCGAGATGCAAGTCCACGGGACGCGCTCCGATGGCGCAGCCGCCGGGTAGCGATACGCGGGCTACGCCGACCCGCGCAATCAGCGGCCCCAACGTCAGGATGCTGGCGCGCATGGTTTTTACTAATTCATACGGGGCGACTTCGTCGTTGAGCTTGGTGGCTTGGAGGATGTAGTCGCTGGAAGGAAATTCTTTAACGGAAACGTGGACGTGCATGAAGGTGAGCAGCTTGCTCATGGTGATGAGGTCGCGGACTTTGGGGATGTTATGAACGTGCAGAGGTTCGGCGGTAAGCAATGACGCGGCCATGATGGGCAACGCGGAATTTTTTGCGCCGCTGATGGCCACTTTGCCTTTGAGAACTTTGCCGCCCTTGATGCGAAATTTGTCCATGCTGTTTGTCCTGGCCCTCGCCGCAGCTAAATTTTGCACTTTCGGCCGGACTAAAGTCCGGCACCTACACAACCTTCGCCGGTGTTCAGGCGTTTAGCGCCGCACGCAGATTTCCTTTTGCGAGTTTTAGTTTTTCTTTGGCCGCGTTGGCGGTGACGTTGTGTTTCAGCATTACCAGAGCAACGCGTAAATTGTGTCCAGACTGCCGCAGAGCGTGTTCGGCTGAAGACAGCGGCGCGCCACTAGCCTCCGCCAGGATGCGCAGCCCGCGGTCCGTAAGCTTTTTGTTGTTCATCACCAGATCGATCATCAGGTTTTCATAAGTGTGACCCAGGCGCACCATCGCAGCGGTAGAGAGCATGTTGAGCACCATCTTTTGCGAGGTGCCCGCCTTCATGCGCGTGGACCCAGTAACGACTTCGCAGCCAACTTCCGGCGCGATGGAGATGCTGGCAAGTTTCGCAAGCGGTGAATGGCGATTGGCGGTGAGCGCGATGGTCTCGGCGCGACGGCGGCGCGCGAACTGGAGCGCGGACAAGACGTAGGGAGTGGTTCCGCTGGCGGCGATGCCGAGCACCACATCCCGGTGGTGGAGCTTGATCGCGCGAAGATCGCGCACGGCATTGCTAACCGAGTCTTCGGCGCCTTCGACCGCTCCCGTCACAGCCTTTTTCCCGCCAGCGATCAAGCCAATCACGACATCCGTTCCGATTCCGTAGGTAGGAGGCAACTCGACTGCGTCCAGAAGCGCGAGACGGCCGCTGGTGCCGGCGCCGACGTAGATCAGCCGCCCACCTCGGCGGATCGCGCGCACGATAGCTTCCACGGCCTCGGCGATGTGCGGCAATTCGTGCGCGACGGCGTCCGCGACCTTGCCATCTTCGCGACTGATCAGCCGCACGATTTGGAGCGCGCTCATGCGATCGAGATTCCTGGACGCGGGATGGCGTTGTTCCGTTCGCCGCTGCTCTGTCCGCCGTTTTTTCTCTGGCCGAAGGGGCATCCTTGAATTATAGCCGGGCACGAGGACAATTCCGCCGCGCGCACCGGGAAACGATGGTCTGTGGCGACAAACCATTAACACCTTCGGCGAAACTGCACCATTCCTTTTGCGGCGAGCTATCGCGAATCGGCTATGATGGAAAATCGCCGCGTTTGCGAATGGTTCTCTCCGGAATTTCGGGCATCCTATGTCCATGGACGTACTGAACAGGCTGTTTGAGGCGCACTTTCACTCCCCGGCGCAGCAGGCGCAACCGGTGCAGGGCGACCTGGGTGGCTCAGGGCGGAAAATCATCAGGCTCTCGAACGAACGCGCCACAGCGATCGGCATCTTGTATAGTGTTCGCGAAGAAAACCGCGCGTTCCTGGAATTTTCCAAACATTTTCGCAAGCTCAATCTGCCAGTGCCGCAGATTTACGGCGAAGATCTTGACCACG
>DATFYV010000137.1:0-6182 GCA_035314845.1 Candidatus Acidiferrum sp. | reverse complement strand
CATGGGCACGGTCAGCCCGCCAGCCGCCACGATGGGCGCGAGGATCAGGGAAGTTTTGTCGCCCACGCCACCGGTGGAATGCTTGTCCACTTTTTTCCCAGGAATCGAGGAATGGTCCAGCACCTGGCCGGAATGCAGCATGGCTTCGGTCAGAAACGACAGCTCCGCGCGATTCAGGCCGCGCAGAAAGGCGGCCATCAGCCAGGCGGCCATCTGATAATCGGGAATCTCGCCAAGGGTATAGCCGGAGATCAGGAAGTCGATTTCCGGGCGGTTGTGGACACCGGAGTCACGTTTTTTGCGGATCAGGTCGACGGCGCGCATTTTTTAGCGGGAGCGAAGAAGCGCAGGGTAACACCGGGATGCGGTGGCGTCAACGAAACAAGACCAAGCCGCTGCGGCGGCGAATGAATCTAGAGCGGTGGCCCCCCGCCCGGCGGCAATGCCGTATTTTGCTCGGCGATGACGTGCCAGCCCCGCGGCGTATTCAGGAACACGTGGGTGACGCGCATCTGACCATTGAAATGCTGTCCGCGATAGTCGCCCCGAAAGGTCCACAGACAGGTGGCCACGGCGGTATCGCGATAGATCCGCACCTTAATGTCGGTGGCGAGAAAAGCCTCAAATTTCAAGTCGGCGGATTCCACCACGCGGATCAGTCCGTTGCGATCCACGGCTTGACCATGGGAAAGCGTGCCGGCAAAGTCGTCGCTGTAGACGCGGCGAAAGAAGGTGCCATTGTTGAGCTGGATGGCCCGCGCGGTCTCGTTCTCGATGTTGACGATTTCCTGGCGCTGCAGCTCGGGATTGGGGGGCGGCTCATCGGGATCCTGCGCCCTGGCGAACCACGGCGCCATCAATCCTAGGGCCAGCAGGGCAACAGTCTTCAACATTGGGGGACAGACTCCTCGTACGCAAAGGGGGCCGGCCAGCATCCTCGCCGAAGGGTGAATACGGCAGCTTTCATCATACGAGTGAGATCGAACGGGGGACAACATGGCTTGTAGTTTTAGGTACGGGGATGTGCGCTAGGCTGCACGAGTACTCTGAGGGCCGCGGTTCTCTGAAAAATGGGCAGGGCCGCAGTGGAAGCGGCCCCATCGTGGGTGCTGGACTTTGTTAGAACAAACAGAGGAAAGTCCAGCAATCTCGGCGGCTGCCTCAGAACTTGACGAGGATGGACATATCAATGAAATGTTCGTCCTTGCGCAAATCCGGGAACCACACATTGCCCGCGCCGCCGCAGGCCGTCTGCGCGCGCGAGAGGGTTGTCTGTCCAGACGAAGCGCCACTCGTGCAGACGTAGTCTGCCGGGTTGCCCGTGTTTCCGCCGGGCGGCGTAATTCCTCCGCGGCCCGACCAATACGGCACATTCGCATGGCGATAGTCGTACTCCCAGCGGAACGTAATGTATTGCTTGGGCATGTAGTCAAACGTGATTGAAGAATCCCACGCTTTGAACGGATCGCCGGGGTTCTCTGTAAAATAAGGCGAATTCGTGGCCGCGGTGATGGCTGTTTCTCCGTTGATCGGCGGCAGCAGAACCAGATAGCGCCCCGGGTTGTTGATCTTTCCTCCACCCAGCGTCAATCCAAACAGGTCGTTGTGGAACCATGCGCGGTTGTAAAGCATGAAGCCCACAAAGCTCTGCTTCGGACCTCCTTTCTTATTTCCATAGCAACTCACGCCTCCACCATACTCACAACCTAAGTCGCCAGTGAACGAAAACGCCATCTTGTCCAGGGTTTTCTCAGGATTGTCGAAATACTTGACCTCGATGCTGTCGTCGGTGTGAATGCGCTTGCGTCCAGGAACGAATAGGTCGTCCTGGCCGAGACCGTAATTGTTGGAGATAATGTTGATCCAACTGGTCGGTGTCCACTTGATCTGCCCTCCCAGGCCCGGCCTGTGATTCGCGGAGGCATACGCCTGCCAGCCATTGATGAACCACGGCTCGATTTTCAAGTGCTTGGTCGGGAAAATCTGCACGCGCACGCCGTTAAAGAACCATGGCGTGTTGGAAGAAACGTACGACGGCTGGTAGGCCCAATTATCAAAGTTGTAGTAGCTGAAAAGTCCGATGTAGGACAAGAAGATTCCCGCATCTACATTGACCCCTTGCAGGACATTGAAGTGATATCCGCCGTAGGCTTCGGAAAGATAGCGATAGGCGCTTACAAGGTCCCATTGCCCGTGTCCCGGACTGGGATCGTTTCGCGGCGTGGTCGCCGAATACATTCCGAACTGTGTCATCAGCCGTGCGCGAACGTTATCGTAGTGAAAGTCGCCGCCCACCCCGAGTTGCTCCAGCTGCACTTCGCTCGACCGAAACAGTTCACTCGAACCGCCTATGGTGTGATCTGTCGGATGGTTGAAGTCCGCGACATAATTTGTGTCCACTCTGATTTCCGGAGTGAAGAACGGCGTGTCCCAATAAATATTTTTCGTGCGCGGGTTGCCATTCAGCCAGGTCCAGTCCCAATCGGAAAATGGCTCCACCGGCTGAGCTTTGGCGGCTTGCGTCGCTGCCGCGCTCATCGCGGCAGGCGCTCCGGGTACGCTTGCCGGAGTTCCTGATACCGCAGCAGCTGTGGCCGTTTTTGCGGCGGCGGACGGTGCACTCACGCTCGATGGTGTTGGTGGCGCCGCCGCCGCGCTCGGCGCTGCCGCAGTGGGCGTCGCGGACGCTTTGCCGCTCGCTTCCAATTCCTCAACGCGCCTCTCCAGTTGCTCCACGCGATCGAGAAGCATGCGTTCGCGTTCGGTTAAACCGGTTGCGACAGCATCGGTATTCTTTGGCGCAACCGAATTGCCCGCCGCGGCGCGTGGCTGAGCAGGGGCAGCACTGTCCTTGTCATCCGCAAACGCGGCAGACGATATGGTACAGAGCGAAATTACAAGCAGCAGCAAAACCAGCGTGTTTCTCTTTTCGTGCGTACGCATCTCTCTCTCCTAAGCAATGCTTTAGCAACGGGTTATTTCGCGGTATTTCGCGGGGAACGTCGAGAAGGTCGTTCGTTGCTCATAGATGCTAACGAGCAGTGAGTTAGGAAACCGTAAGTCGAGTATAAGGTCCGCGTTAGAAACGCTCGCGGCTTTCTCGCGGATTCGTACTAGCGCGGAAGGGTGGGCCCAGGATAGTCTATCGCGATTTCGTTGGCCACGCCGCGCATTTCCTCATGGATCAGCGCATTGGTGGCCAGAATCACGGGTCCGCCCAGTTCGTAGGGGCGGCCCGCAAAATCGCTTACCAGTCCGCCCGCCTCTTGGATGAGCAAAACCCCCGCGGCGGTGTCCCATTTTTTCAAGCTAAATTCCCAGAAACCGTCAAAGCGGCCGCAGGCTACGTTTGCGAGGTCTAACGCCGCGGAACCGTCGCGGCGCACCCCATGCGAGCGCATGGTGAATTCCGAATAGTAGTGAATGTTGGGGCTGGCATAGCGCTCGTGTACGGGAAAGCCGGTGCACAGCAGGCTGGTGGACAGTGTGGCGTTGTGCGAGACGCGAATTTTTGCGCCGTTCAGCGTCGCGCCTTCGCCATGCGCTGCGGCGAAGAGTTCCTCGTGGATAGGATCGTAAATGACGCCACAGAGCAGCGTATCGCGCGGCCCTTGTGCGCTTGCGGGGGCTTGCTGCGCCAGCGCGATGGATACGCAGAAGCATGGGTAGCCATGGGCGAAATTAGTGGTGCCATCGAGCGGGTCCACATGCCAGCGAAATTCCGAGCCCGACTCGTGGCCCGAGCCTTCTTCCGCGGCGATGGCATGCGCGGGAAAATATTTTGTCAAGCGCTCGACGATCAGCTTTTCGGAACGCCGGTCCGCCTGCGTCACCAGATCGACTTCCCGTTTGTAGGAAATTTGTGCCGGGTGCCCAAACTCTTCGCGCAGAACCGCTCCGGCTTCCCGGGCAATCTCGAGAGCAGTTTCCAGGTAGTTCTCAGTCATACGCTCAGGAAGATTCTTACCCCTCACGGATATTTGCGGGTCCTCGCACTAGCACGGCGGAAGCGTCGAAAGATGAGACCAGCTTTATCCGCTCAAAAGTATACGTCAGGATTATTGCGGACCGGTTAGATAGGTCTTGCGGTGCCGCACATGGTAGGTGCCCAGCACTTTCACTTCGATGTCGCGGTACGTGTTCGCCGGCCCGCGCGGCTCGGGATAGTAGGCCAACCGGTACTGCGTGCGCAGTTCGCGGTCGATGAGGTCGAACATAACGCCCAGTTCTTGCGGCGTATCGGGGAAAAACATCGCCCCGCCGGTCGTGTCCGTTATGGTTTCCAGCGCGTGTTCGCCGGCGGTGTTGCGGCCATTCTCGTTTTTCACCGGGCGGATGACAATGGTGTAGAGCAGCGCGCCGCTGCGCAACGCGGCTTTGCGCGCCGCGTCGAAATCGTAGCGGCTGGTGGTTTCGCCGGCATCCGTAACCAGAATGATCACGCGCCGGCGGTCTTCGCCATGTTTTTCTAACGCGTGCGAACCGAATACCAAGGCATCGTAAATCGAAGTTCCCGCGCCGCTGGGAATTTTGCGCACTGCATCCTGCAATTCGCGCACGTTGTCGGAAAAGTTGGCGTATTGCGTCACCGTTTCGTCAAAGGCGAACACCGCCAGCCGGTCGTTTGGCCGCAAGACCTGGCGGATGAAATGCGCCGCGGCTTCCTGTTCAAACGCGAACTCCTTGTGCGCGCTGAGGCTGGAATCGATCATCAGCGCGAGGTCCAGCGGCTGCGTGGTCTCGGCGTCGAACACCGAAATCTTCTGTTGCACGCCTTCTTCGAAGACTTGAAACGCTTCGACCGGTAGGTCTGGAGCAGGGCGATTGTTGTCGTCCAGCACGCTGGCCAGCACATTCACCAAATTTACGGTGACGCGAATGCGTCCGCGCTGATTCCCGGAGTCCTGCGATTCGCCGAGCGCAGGCGCGGTCGAGGAAGTGTCCTGGGAAGGCTGCAGGATCGGCACCGGCGGACCCGCGGGTACCCCGCCATTGTTTCCTCCGCCGGACGTGGAGCTTTTTTTCGCGGCAGCAGCGGCGGCTCCGTTTCCAGTTGACGTGCCAGCAGAGGGACCGTTCGCGGCGCCGCTGGAACCAGCATTAGAACTATCGCCAGAATTGCTCGTTGAGCCGCCAGACGGCGCCGAGCTGGTTTTATTTTTCTGTGCCCAGGGAGGGCGATTCGGATCGTCTTGCGCGCGCACAGGAATGGCCGCGGAGGCCGCGAAGAGCACCAGCACCGAGAGCAATAGGGAAAAATAGCGTGGCCAACGATCCAACGCCGCGGCGCGAACTCGAGCTTTGCCCATTAGCGGTTAAGATGCACGTTTTGCCGCGGGTGCCGCCCCCGAGGCGCTTTCTTGATTGGCTACGGGAGCGGGCGGAACCTCGCCGTCGGCCCATACCGCTCCATCGGCGAAGAACTCTTTCTTCCAGATGGGCACCGTGCGTTTCAGGGTATCGATGGCCCAGCGGCAGGCGTCGAACGCCGCCGCGCGATGCGCAGCGCTCACGGCGATGAATACGCTGGTCTCCCCAATCTCCAGGCGGCCGAGGCGGTGCACCATGGCTATGCGGTCGATGACAAATTGTTCGTGCACCCGCGCTGCAATCTCGCGCATTTTATCGAGCGCCATGCTCTCGTAGGCTTGGTATTCGAGGTGCAGCGTGCTCCGCCCGTGTGAATGATTGCGAACGCAACCGTCAAACGTCACGACCGCCCCGTCTCCTGAAGTTCGCACGTGTTCCACAAGCGTTTCGGCAGGAATGCGTTCGCGCGTGAGTTCGATCCGATCACCCGTGTATCCGTGCGCAGAGGTCATAGCTTGAGTATCCGGAATCAGCAACAACTGCCAAGCGTTCTATCCGCCGCTAACCGGCGGCAGAAACGCAATCTCATCGCCGGAATGTACCGGGGTCTCCCAATCCACAAATTCCCGATTTCGCGAGGCAACCACCGAAGCACGAAACTCTGCCAGCCGCGGATAACGTTCCGCGTAGTACGCAAAAATTCCATCGATGGGCGCGCCATCCGTGAGTGCGAAGGCATCTTCGCCGCGGCCGACAATTTCCCGCAACCGCCCGAAAAACAGCACCTTGGCCGTCATAGCGCCCATATCGCGATTGTAACCCTTCTTGCGCTGGAAACGGTCAGCCGCAACGGCGCGTTTAAGTGCCGGGTG
>DATFYV010000136.1:0-5044 GCA_035314845.1 Candidatus Acidiferrum sp. | reverse complement strand
GGGAGCCGCCTTCGGGGCTGGCGTGGGCTTGCGCGGGTTGGCGGGCGGGGTTGCTGGAGGAGCGGGCGGAGCAGGCTTGGCTGCCGGCGCCGGTTCCGCGGTGCTCGTCTTGTGCAGCGAGATGGAACCGTAGCTGGTTTTCAGCACAATTTTCGGTCCGCGTCCCGAACCAAACTTTCCTTGCAAGTGCGCATCGCCTGAATTCGACGTCTGCTCCAGCGTGCCGCCGGCGAAATCCGAGCTGATATCACAAGAATGACAGTCGGCCACAATCTCAAAGCTCGCGGAACTCGGCAAGCTCAGTGAAATTGTCGAATTGGAGTTGGTGATCTGCACGTCATCTTTCGGCGTCGACGAAAAGCGCACGTCCACGCTGGCTCCGCGATTCTGCACTTCCACTTTTCCGCCCGCGTTTTCTATGTCGATATCGTATTTGCTGGTGCGCAAGGTCAGATTTCCCGGTGCGTCTGCAATCTCCAAATTGCCGCTGCTGAATTCCATGTGCCCGCTGAGCTGCGTCAGCAGCAAATCGGTGCGTTGCGAAATGAAGCGCACGCCCTTGGCGATTTTTTCCGCGCGAATCGGACCGTAGAATTCTCCGCTAAGCGTCAGTCCGCCCGTGGCGCCGATCACGTCCACCTGCCCGCCGTGGCCTTCCAGCTTGACATTTCCCTTGGTGTCCGAAACGCGCAGGTCGCCTTTGTGCGAGGTTATGTTCACGTCGTCGCCGCTGTCACGCACGTCCACGTCTCCGTTGCCGTTATTGATGGTCACCGGCTCGCTCAGATCGGAAACACTCACGTCGCCCTTGTCGTTGCGAACGGTCACGCCGGAGCGCGGAGGCACGGTGACGTCCATGTCCACGCTGATGCGGTCGTCTTTTTCTCCCGTGGGAAATACTTCGTAGCCGTCCCCGTTTTGTGTAATCTGCACGGAAGTAGGCTGCCGCAGTTTCTCGGCGTCGCGCTCATTCCAGGTATGGATGTTCGCTTTTCCGGAGACGCGAATCTCCGGCCCGTCGCCCGGCCGCACGGTGATGTCGCCGCGCGTCCCGCGAATGGTAATGCGCGCATCTTCCGGCACTTTCCTCGGTTCGGCGTCCAGGTCAAATGGGTAGGAATTACCCATGTCGAATCCAAAGTGATCGGAAAAGTGTTTTTCGCCCTCTTCCACCGCGATGACCACGCCCACAATGGCTAGCACCGCCACGAGTACGAAAATCTCCCCGCCGGTAATGCGCGCGGCACCGGGCTCCACGTAACGCGACCCAGCCGTGCGTTCGTACAACTTGATCAGTCCCAGCGCGATAATCAGCAGCGGCCACCAGTGCGTAAACAGCCGGATGAGCTCAAAGCCGCGATACTCGTGCAGCAGCAGCAGGACCCCGACGATGATCAATACCAATCCGCTGAAAAGGCCGCTGCTTCTGCGAGGGCTGTAGGCCATTCGTTCTACCTGCCCTGTCCGGGCATTGGCCCTTGTGGACCTTGTGAACCTGGTTGCGCCGCAGGAACTGGGGCGACGGGTGGCACGGCGTTAATCTGCGGATCGATGTGCCCGTCCATCGGCGCCAGCGAGGACGCCAGGCTCACCGCCCCCAGCACCACCAGAATCATCGGCCAGGTGTGATGGAACGAGAGATAATCTCCACGCATTTCGGAAAGCAAGAACAACACTCCAATCGTGATGATCACCGCGGGACCGCGCAGGCTTTGAATGGTGCAGCGCGGGCATTTGCAGCGGTAATTTGGGTTATCGGGCATCGGCTTGCGCTCCTAGATATCCCTTCCCATGCGGTTGCGGAACATTAGCACACCCACGCCAATCAGAATCAGGGGCCACAATTGCCGCACTCTATAAAACGCGAACCAGGAAAAATTGTTCAACAGAAACAATGCGCCTAGGCCGATGAGGATGATGGGGCCGATGGGCCGCTCTTTGCTCCAGGATTCCAGTGGATCAACGGTCACCTGGCCAACGGCACGGGCCTTGGCGATGCGCATGGCGTCGAACGCCATGTAGAAGATGAATCCCGTGAGCAACAAACCCAACGCGGTATCCGCGCCGCCGCCAATGTCGCTGCTGAGGCCCACGATCATGGCCGCGAACACCACGATGTGAATCAGCGCTTTGTTGTACTCGCCGTTGTATACCGCGCCGAGCCCGGGAACCAGTCCGAGGGCAAAAGCCACGCTAGGATTACTGGCCCGCCCCACTGCAGGGCCGGGCATGGTCACCGCAGCACCTGGAGCCAGCGGCGCGAAGGGTTCTTGCAGTCCGGATGTATATCCCACGGGCTGTGCCGAGGCGATTGGTGTCGTCAATGCTGGGGGCGGCTGCAAACCTAGCGTAGTCGCCAGGCAATCCTCGCAATAAATCACCTCGCGGACCGGCCTTGCGCAAGCCGGGCACAGCGGCTTGCCGCAATTCCGGCAATACGCGACCGCGTCCACATCCGTATGGACGGCACACTTCATGGATTTTTCCTCCCGTTGCCATTCCCCAGACAAAGCGCGCCGGCAAATCGGGGGACAGCGGCCAGCGACGCTCGCGAAGTGATGGTCGTGGCCAAGACTTGCAAATTGCGATCGACGGCCGTGGCGCGATTCTGTTGATTAGGCGCACCTGGCTTACCGCTGTCCGTGCGTCCCGGCGCTGGATTGGGCGTGGTCGTCGGGACGGTATCCTCATTAGAGGTCGGAATTTCGTTGTCCTGCCGCAGCCGCGTTTGAATCTCATACACCACGCGCAAGTCGCTCACGAATTTCGCGCTGCGCGCAAACGCCAGATGCGCCTGGCGATCCGCGTTGCGCGCAATGGCCGCGGGCTGCAAATCCGCGAGCTTGGGATGCCGCCACGAAAAACCCGACGCGCTGGCAATCACCAGGAACGTGGCGGAAAGCGAAATCGCGCCGTACGCAAAACGCGGCATCCCGATGCCGCGCAGCCAGCCAAAAAATCCTGGCGCAGCCACGGCCGTTTCCCGCGGCCCCAGCGTCTTATCCAGAATCGCGTAGACTAGGCGCGGCGGCGTATCCAGCATTTCCATGCCGTGCAGATTGCCCACCAGCGCGGACACGCTGGCCAGCAACGGCGCGCAACGCGCGCAGCTCTCCGCATGCGCCTCCAGCGCTGCCCTTTCCGCGGGTTGCAGCAGGCCGTCGAGGTAATCGCTCAGCTGTGATTCGGTCTGTTCGCAAGTCCAGTTCATGTTCGGCTCTCCGTTCATGATGGGCGCACTCCCATCTGTTGGAGGATGCGGGCCAGTTCGATGCGCCCGCGGTTGATTCTCGATTTTACCGTTCCTTCCGGCACCGATAAAACCTGTTGTATCTCACCATATTCCAGCTGCTGCAAGTCTCGCAGGATGACCGCCTCGCGCAATTCCGGCGAAAGCTTGGTCAGCCCGGCTTGAATCTGGCTGCTGAGTTCCCCGAGCAACGCCAATTCATCGGGCCGTCGCGCCGAAGACTGCTTGTTCTCCACCACCGGCATCGCATCGTCGAGCGAATCGGTGATGCGGTCCCTTCTGGTTCTGCGGTAATGGTCGATCAGCAGATTGCGCGTCACGCTTGTCATCCATGTTGCAAAGCCGCCGTGGGCCGAACGGTAACTGGCCAGCGTGCGGTATACCCGAAGGAAAACATCCTGCGACAGGTCCTCGGCTTCCGTGCGATTTCCCGTGAACCTATAGCAAATATTAAAAATACGCCGCGTATGGCGGCGCACAAGTTCCTCCCAGGCCGACCCGTCGCCCTGGAGGCATTGCTGGACCAGTTGGGCATCCTGCTCCAACGTCTCATCAGCCTCGGATCCTGCTACGGTGCAAGGGGTTAGCGGCCAGCCCCCGGTCTTGCCTGGAGACCGCCACCGCCCACCTCGGCCTGCATTGTATGGAACGCAAAATGCTCTCGAAAAGTTCCCTGTAAGCTTATACCCTGCTGCCCACCATCGTGCCTCGCATCTTATCCGCACCGGGGGTGGTTCACAAGCCAATGCGCTCGGGATCGCTTACGCGGGAGTTGGACGAGTGAAGAAAGCCAAAGCCAAAAAAGGGAAGTGCCGCAGAAAACGAACGAAAAGACTGAGCCTGGCGGATCTGGTTCGCGGAATGACCCCCAAGAACCGCCACCCAGAGATCGATTTTGGCCCACCCGCTGGGCGAGAATACTGGTAGCGGACTTCGCCTATAAACCGCCCACCTTGACGATGCTGGCTGCGGCCAGTACGCTCGTTACGCATGTCCTCCACCTCGAGAAAAATCCTGCTCGCTCTGCTCGCTGCGCTCGGTGTGGTGTTCGTAATTCACCAGGCCGACGGCCTCTTCCACGCCGGAACTTTCAGCCCTGCCAAGCTTCTTGAGGCCATCCGCAGCGCTAACCTCTATTATCTTGCGCTGGCCCTGGCGCTGATCTATCTCTGCTACGCCATCCGCTCGTTGCGCTGGCAGGTGTTCCAGCAAAATCTCGGAACGGCGCATTTCGCCGCCATTCTTAAAATGACCGTCGCCGGTTTTGGTGCCATATTCCTATTGGGTCGGGCCGGAGAACCTGCCCGCCCACTGCTCATCGCCCGCAAAGAAAAGCTTCCCGTCGCCGACATGTTCGGGATCTATGTTCTCGAGCGCCTGTTCGATGCTGCCAGCACCGCAGTGATCGCCGCCATCGCGCTGATGCTGTTTCAGGTCCAGGCGCATACTGGAGAAACCGCCGGCAAACTCGAATCCGCGGCGCGCACCACCGGAACGCTGCTCTTCGCCGGAATCCTTGCCGCCATCGTCTTTCTCGTTTATCTGCGCCTGCACGGCTCCTTGTGGCTGGAGGCCCGCTTGACCGGCTGGCTTGGCAGCAAAGGCTGGCGTTCCACGATGGCGCGCATTCTCATCGGTTTCGTGGGCGGAGTGCAAACCATCAAGTCCTGGAGCGATCTGTTCCTCGCGGTTTTTTATTCCGCGCTGCACTGGTTTTTAATTGTGGCGATTTACTTCCTCACCTTGCACGCTTTTGGCGGCACACTGCACGCCCTCAGCCTCGGCGACGCCATG
>DATFYV010000135.1:0-9537 GCA_035314845.1 Candidatus Acidiferrum sp. | reverse complement strand
GCGCCGCGCACAATGGATGCGTTTCTTGCGGAAAACAAGGACGCGTTTGCGGAAGCCGAAGCGGCGAAAGCTTAGAGAGCGGAGCGCGGCGAGCGCCTGGAGAAACGACGCGATGGAGAATAGCAACGCGAAGACGGGAATGACGCTGTCCGAGATGAAGAATTTTATCCGTAACCATTTTGAGGAGTTCGTGAACCGCAAGAATCTGAATATTGGGGATGTGAACTTTGCGCCGTCGTTTGTGGATCATGGGTCGGATGTGCCACCGGGATTGGCGCCGGGGCCTGAGGGCGCAAAGCAGTATGTGGGTGGGGCGTACAAGAAGTTTCCCGATATTCACGTAGAGATTCTGGATTTGATCGCGGAAAACGACAAGGTGGTGGTGCGCAACCACTGGACGGGAACGGATGCGGACAGCAAGCAGCGGGTGGAATTTTCTGGGATCGTGATTTGGCGTATCGCCGGGCGACAGATTGTGGAGCGCTGGGCTTATTTGGAGAAGCCGCACGCACCTCGTAGTTAGCGCCCTGAGAGATGGTATGTCGAGTTTGGATCTAGGCGCGAAGGGAGTAAGCTACGGGGCAAGAAAACGTTATCCGCATCCGCCGGAGAAGTCATTTTGTCGTCACTACAGACCGCAGGCTTGACCGCTCATCCCCGGCATAAATTGTTGGCAGGCTTGGCTCCGCGGGATCAGCAACGCGTGCTGGACGCGGCGGCGATTCGACGATTTGCGGCGGGCACAGTCATCACCCGACAAGGAGCTCCCGCCGACCACGTGTACGTGGTTCTGAGCGGCGGGGTGCGGTTCTTTTATACTTCGCCAGAGGGCCGAAAGTTTCTCCTGATCTGGGTGGCGCCGGGAGACGCATTTGGCGGGGCCGCGATCATGGGCAGGCCCGGTGTGTATTTTATGAGCTGCGAGACGGTCAAGGAAAGCAAAGTTCTAGTGTGGGACCGTGCGACGATGCGCGGGTTTGCCGAGAAATTTCCCCAGATCATGGACAACGCGCTGACGATTGCCGGGGAGTACGTGGACTGGTACATGGCCGCGCATGTGGCCCTTAGTTGTCACACGGCGCGCGAGAGGCTGTCGAGAGTTCTTCTCAACCTCGCGCGGGCGATCGGGGAAAAGGTTCCCGAGGGCATTGCGATCGACGTGACCAACGAAGATCTGTCTAATGCGGCCAACATTACGCACTACACCACCAGCCGGCTCATGAGTGGCTGGCAGAAAGACCGCACGATCGTGAAGCGCCGCGGAAGGATCCTGCTGCGCACGCCAGAGCGGCTCATTCTAAGAACCGTTTGACGAACAGCGGTGGAATGGGATCCTGCTGTTTAGGATGAGTTAGTTGCCCTGGGGCAACGACAAGAAGTACCTGAGATGAAAACCTCCATGGGCGGAATTAGTTCTCAAACGTTTATTTGTGCTGAGGCAGCGTTGGTTCCGTTGAAAAGGCATTCGCGTGAATCCAGGAATTTGGCAGAATTGCGCCAGCGATCGAACGGCGTTGACCGTTGCAGTCATCTCACGGTTCACCACCGTGCATGTCCCGATGCACTAGACAGGCCTGACATCGTTTCTTGTCTGTAGTTCCCCCAAAACAGCACGAAATCAATGAAGAGTCGGCCCCACATTCTGCGTGTGTGGCTGCGCAAATAAGGGTTTGCTTCCGGTTTCAGGTAGTGAACGCCATCGCAGGGCAAGTTTTTATCCAGCACTTTTAGAAGTCAACTTAGGAGGATTCACCTTTGGTTATCGGTAATCGTGTACGGCAACTCATTTATATTCTCTCTTTATCCGCACTGCTATTAGGGGCAAGAGCTGCGCAGGCGCAAACGGGAGCGCAGGCGCGTATCGTTTCTTCGATCAAAAACGAAGAGCGCACCACGATCCTGAATTCCACGTCGCCTCTGGTGAAGGCCAGCGTCGACAGCGGCCGCATGGCCAGCGGGCAGAATCTTGGCCGAATGCTGCTGATGCTATCGCCGACGGCGGAGCAAGAGCAACAAGCGGCGGATCTAGTCGCGGCGCAGCACGACTCTTCTTCGCCGACGTTTCATAAATGGCTGACTCCAGCGCAATATGGCGCGCAATTTGGCGTTGCGGCGCAAGACGCCACCGCGGTGCAGCAGTGGTTGCAGACGCAAGGGCTGACCGTGCACGAAATATCGCAAAGCCGGCGCTTTATCGTCTTCAGCGGGACCGTGGGACAGGTGGAACAAGCCTTCTCGACGGAAATGCACAGCTACAGTTACAAAAACCGTAATTTTGTCGCCAATGCCACCGACGTGCAGATCCCTTCGGCATTGTCCGCGGTGGTAAAGGGAGTAGTGCGTTTGCATAGCACGCCGCGCGGCGACTCCGGGAACGACCTGCGCGACGGAAACCTGAAGATTGGCCAGAAAATCTCGGTTGACAAGAAGACCGGCAAGATTGAGGGCCCTTATGGCCTGCACTTTATGGGCCCCGCCGATTTTGCGACGATTTACAACGTGAAGCCGGTGTACGCCGCAGGCATCGACGGCACGGGAGAATCCATCGCGATCGTCAGCCGCAGCAGCCTGGCGGACCCGCAATATAACATCGACGGCGTTCAGGACATTCGCGATTTTCGCGCGGCCATGGGTCTTCCCGCCAACGATCCGCAGATCATCATTAACGGCGACGATCCGCAAGTGCAATCCTTCGACGATACGATCGAAGCCCTTCTGGACATCACGTGGGCCGGCGCTGTGGCGCCCGGCGCGCACATCATTGGGGTGGCATCGCAAAGCAACTTTGCGGACGGGGTGGATATTTCCGCAGCGTACATCGTGGACCACAATCTGGCGCCCATCATGAGCACCAGTTTCGGGGCTTGTGAGCAGACGCTGGGAAGCGCGGGAACCGCATTCTACAATTCGCTGTGGCAACAAGCGGCGGCACAGGGCATTACGGCGTTTGTTTCCGCGGGTGACAACGGCGGGGCGGGTTGCGACTCGCAAAGCAGCGGCCTGTTCGCGTCGCAAGGCGTCGCAGTCAACGGCATCGCTTCGACGCCATACAACATTGCGGTGGGCGGCACGCAATTCGATGATGTGGCGAACAACGACGAATATTGGACGGTTACCGCCGATCCGGTCACTTTGCAATCTGCGATCAGCTACATTCCGGAAATCGTCTGGAACGAAAGCAGCAACGACGTTTTCTCAACTTCGCTGTGGGCCGGGAGCGGCGGGGTAAGCACGATCTACGCCAAGCCCAACTGGCAGAGCGCTGCCGGCGTGCCCAATGACGGCAAACGCGACCTGCCGGACATTTCCTTAGCCGCGGCCGGGCACACCGGCTACGCGCTGTGCTTCGAAGGCAGCTGCAGCAATCCATCATTTATCGGTGTGTACTCCGTAGGCGGCACGTCGGCTTCGAGTCCATCGGCGGCCGGCATCATGGCGCTGGTTTTGCAGAAACAAGGCGGAGCGCCGCAAGGACTGGCCAACTACGTGTTTTACAAACTGGCAGCCCAGTCCGGCGTCTACCACGACATCACCAAGGGCGACAACAAAGTGCCGGACACCAACGGGCAGTTCACCGTGGGCTATTCGGCCGGAGTCGGCTATGACCTAGCCAGCGGCCTTGGGTCCTTTGACGTAAATGCGCTGGTGATGAACTGGGCCAGTGCGTCCGCAACGGCGGGATCGGCGACGACGTTATCGCTGGGAGGCGGTCAGGCAACTACCGTAGTGCACGGCACGCCCATCACCTTTAAGGCCAAAGTCGCCTGCACCGGAAGCGGTTGCACGGCGCCGACAGGAGCAATCTCCTTGCAGTCCACGGGGACCGGGTCCGTGGCCGGCGATTTCCTTGGGGTCGGTTCAGCCGCGCTGGTGACTTCCGGGGCTACCGGGATTGCCACGATCGCAACGCCGAACGTGCCGGGGGGCACCTACGGCGTGACCGCGCGTTACAGCGGCGACGGGAAATATTATTCCAGCACCTCTAATTCTCTGAACGTGACGGTGACCCCGGAAGCCAGCCAAATGCAGATGGGCGGACTGGCCGGAGGGTACTATATCCAGACGCCGCTTTCTGTGAATTACGGCGAGCCTGTAACGCTGTGGGTTGCGGTGGGCGGGAATTCCGGCTACGGGCATCCTACGGGACAAATCAGTTTGCTGGTGGACGGCGCTCCAGCCAGCATCACTACCAAAGACTACATAACACCGGGTACCTTAACGTTGAACTACGGCGAGAACTCGATCGCATTGGGAAATGGCACGAAGCTCACCGGCGAGTCCAGCGTGTTCCCCAACCTGACGCCGGGGCTGACGGCGGGAACGCACCAGTTGGACGCTGCTTATGCGGGCGATAACAGTTTTAACAGCAGCCAGACGACCTACAACATTAGTGTGACAAAGGCGGACACCACCGTCGCTGACGTCTTTCTCGAGGGGACGGCTGTTCCCAACGTTCCGGTGAACATTGATGGGCAACTGGTGCTCACCAACAATGGCTGCGCGCCTTATGGCGGCACGGTGTCCATTAGCGATTACACGTCAGGAACTGCCGTTTCGTTGGGTCCTCCGGTGACGGTGAGTTCGCAATACTGCGATTCCTTTACTTTCCCCACGGTGTTCAAGACCGCCGGGCAACATCTCGTGCGCGTCAGCTTCTCGGGCGACAGCAACACGAATGCGTCTACCGCCAGTGGCCAGCTAATGGTGAACTCCAACACTTCTGCATCCGTGAATCTTGTCGCCGACGTTAGCAACAGCATTGCCGGTGGCATGATCAATCTTTCCGCTCAGGTGACTTCGGATGTCCGGCAGTACACCGCCACGGGCAACATAGTCTTTCTTGATGGCGCAACTACGATCGGCACCGCAAAACTCGACGGGACCGGAACGGGGAATCTGGCGATCAGCACCCTTGCCGCAGGCACGCACATGATTTCAGCCAACTACGCGGGCGATGCGGTCTTGGCAGCGGCAAGCGGTGGACCAATTACGGAAATGGTTGCGGACTACACCATGCAAACGCAACCGGCGAGCCTGACGGTAACGGCGGGACAATCGGGCACGACGATGCTCAGCGTTATTCCGCTAGGTGGTTCCACGCAGACGGTGTCGCTCACGTGCGGAAATCTGCCGGTGAAGCTGACCTGCACGTTCGCACCGCCATCCGTTACGCTGGATGGCGTCAATGCGGGGTCGGTGAAAATCACGGTAAGCGCAGGCGCGGCTACCGCAAGTTTGGGGAACAGCCACAACGTAATAGGCGGGGTTTCCACCCTCGCTTTCGCGGGCTTGCTGCTACCCTTCGGCCGCCGCAAGCACCTGAAGCGTCTGCTCGGGATGGTGGCGGTGGTGACGCTAGGGATGTGCGCCATGGGTTGCGGAGGCAACTCGACTCCTGCAATTCCGCAGACGGCAACCTACGTGGTGAACGTAACAGCCACAGCGGGTGCCGGAAGCGCCGCTAAAACCGTTTCTTTGGTGGTGGTGGTGAATAACTAACGGAGACTGTCGCGAACAAACGGCTAGTCCGCCGGAAACGAAAGCCTCGCTCACGCGGGGCTTTCGTTTTTCAACCTGGCGGGCCTCCTGTTCTTCCGTACAGGCGAAGAGTCGGCGTAACTGGTGAGTCACCAGAGTGGCACAGTAAAAAAAAATTAAAAAATACTCTTGACAGAAAATTGGTGACGCACGATACTCCCTTTGCGCCAGTTTCTGCCTTCCCCCGCACGAACGTTCCGACGTTCCTAATCCCTATTCGCACGCCGGATAAACAGTCAGCGAGGAGCACTGGTGTCGGCCCAACTAGAAAAAGAAGCCCTCAACACGTTTGAGATGGATCGGGAAGTCATTCGCTGCAAAACCTGCGGTCTGGTCCAATACCGTACGCGCACCGGGAATTGCCGGCGCTGCGTGCGGGCCCTCCCTCAGAGACTGGAATTCATGATTCCGCCGCCAGAAGCGGTGGAGGAAGCCGTCGCTGAGGTCACACAGGACAGGTGCGCCAACCAAGAGACGGTGGAAAATATCGGGCAGCGGATCCGCCAGTTGCGCGAATCGCGCAGCATGACGCAGAGCCAGCTGCAATCGCGCTCGAAGGTGTCGCGATCGTATTTGTCGCGCATCGAGAGCGGGCAGATGACGCCTTCGCTGGGGACGCTGGAGAAGATTTCCGAGGCGCTCAACGTAGGCTTGAACCGTTTCTTTATCCCGGAGTCCGACGGCGAGGCGCTGCTGGAGGATCCGTTCATCCAGGGATTGCGGCCGTTCCTGCATCAGCTGGATTGGGAACAGTGGCAGTCGATTTTGAAGCGGCTGCAGGCCATCAGCGATAACGTCAGCGCGGTGCCGGCAACGCTCCGCCCTATCGGTAACCCGGCGAGGCTGCCGCAAAGCGCGCCGGTGAATGGCGTGGCCAGCGGCAACGGCAATGGGCATCTGGGGCACATTGCGCATAACGGCCATGTCAATGGCCACGGCAGCGTTCCTTCGAATGGGCACTCCAACGGGCATGCGATGCAACATGCGCATGGTCATCCGCAGGGGTATCCGTTGCGCAGGCCCGGGACGGTAGTATTCCAACGGCCTCTTGCGCGATAGTTTTCTTCTAGAACGGCGGCATGCAGTGGCGCGATAGTTCGTGCCACAAAACCGTGCTGGAAATTTTCCAGAGTAACGCACAGTCCAACGCCCGTGATCGATGGACTCGATCACGGGCGTTGTCGTTTTTGGGAAGTGAAAAAAACACCTGAGTTCTGACGCCTGGGCAAGCTGGGGCGCAACATGTTGCGCCCCTACGAAAACCAAGTGCGCCCGCCTCCCTTCCTTCGTCAGGCCTGCAGAAGGCGGCCGCTGCAACGGAAGAGAAGGCTGTTACTCGCGAACGATGGAGACTTTTGCGCTAGGGACTTCTACGCGTTCGAGGCGATGTTCCTTGTTCAAGTACAGGAGGACTTCGAGGTCGGAGGTTGTGGCGCGAAGGCCTTCGTAGTTTTTGCCCGCGACGGAGGCTTCGCCGGTAGCTTCTACGGTGATGGAGCCGGGGGTGAGCTCTTGCGGGATGAGGACGGGGAACGTTTGTTGGCCGCGCTTTTGCCAATCGTAGAGGCGGGCGAGGATGGCGTACTGGTGGTAGAGATTGTTGTCGAGGATGGCGACGAGAGGCGTGTTGAAGGACATGTCTTGTTCGAAGGGGCGGGCGCCTTGCATTTCGAGGGTAACCTTGGCGATGCCGTTGGCGAAGAGGATGTGGGCGCCGTTGGTCTTTTCGGCTTGCGAAGTCCATTCGTAACTGATGGGCGTGCCGTCGGATTGCAGAGTTAGCGTGCCTGTTACGGTGGATGGGGTGGTTTGCGGAACTTTGATTTCGGTGGTGCCTTTGGCGACCCAGCCAGCGCCAGCCGGGGCGATTTCGAACTCTTCGTGGGCCACGGTTTGGCCGTCGACTTGAATAGTGAATTTGCCTTTATCGGCGAGAAAAATGCCCGGGGCGGACGGATTTTTTGCTGCTACGGCCGTCAACGCCGCGGCCGAGACGCAGACGACCGCCGCCGATGCCAGCCAGAGCGTAAAGCTGGCAAATTTCTTCGAGTGCTTGCGCATGAGCGGTTCCTCCATTCCGCAGGACTTCCTTGGGGATTGCAACTAAGAGCCGTGTGCGAAAGCAGCATGACAGCTTTCCAGAGCGAATTGCAGGGATTCAGGCGGGAGGTTTCTCGACTACCAAATGGGCGTCACCGGCGCCGCCCGCGAAAAGTCCGAGGCGCAGAATTTCGGCGACGGCATGACTGGGTTCGACGGAGCTGTCGACGCGATGATCGGCGAGCTGGTAGGAGGGCAGACGCTGGGAGTAGAGGGCGCGGAAGCTGGCTTCATCGCGGAAGAGCGGGCGGCCGGTCATAGTCATGCAGCGGCTGAGCAAAATTTCGGGCGGAGAGTCTAGCCAGAGGACGGGGACGTTTGCAGCGCGGAGAAATTCCGGGCAGCCGGGCTGGGCATAGGTGCCGCCGCCGAGGGCTAGGATGGTGCCAGCTTGATCTTGGTTGGCGCGGCCGAGGGCCGCGCGCAGCTGGTCGGCCTCGAGCTGGCGGAAGGCGGGTTCGCCGAAACGCTCGAAGAATTGCGGGATGGTGATGCCGGAGGCGGATTCGATGCGCTCGTCGAGGTCGACGAAGCGCCAGGCGAGTTGACGAGCAAGGAGATTGCCGACGGTGGTTTTGCCAGAGCCCATGAAGCCCGCGAGGCAGAGGATTTGTGGGCGATTGGCGGGCGGGCGCGGTGCGGTTAGGGATGAGGGTTGCGTCATGGTGGTAGGTCGTCTAGATGGCGATCGACCGGCCGAGCTAAAGGTCGGCACCTACAAAAATCGGACGCCGCCCCGCAGAGCACGGGCGGCGGTCACGCGAGTCAAGAAAACCGTTTAGTCGCGCTTCAAGATGCGGATTGTACCACTGTAGGAGGAGAGTTCGACTTTGGCGAGGCCCTGGCCGATGGTGCCGAAGAAGCTCTTGGTGTATTTGCCGGCGATGTGCTTGAGGCCATGAGAGTCGGGCTTGAGGTAATCGGCGGCTTGATTGTCGACGGTGCCGGTGGCGGTCTGGGCATTGAGGTCGAAGGAGTCGCTGGAGGAGAAGCGCACTTCGACGAGGCCTTTGCCGCTCTTCATGGTATACAGACCGGTGCGCACGAAGTCGCCATCAAACAGGATGTTGCCCGAGGTGGTGAAGAGATTAACGTTGGAGAGCGCGGGTTGCAGCAATTGCGCGCTGCCGCTGATGGAGTTGAAATTCAATTTGCCGGCGCATTGCGTGCAGATCAGCGAGCCGCTCTTGGTGGTGACGATGATGTAACCGGAAACTTCCTTGAGGTGCACGTCGCCGGCGACGCTTTCGAGGGTCATGTCGCCCATGACTTGCTCGACGAGGATGAGGCCGGTTTGCGTTTTCAGCTGCAATTCAGTTTCTTCGGGAACGGTGAGCTGGAAATCGGCTTCCATTTCGAGGGGTTGTGCGGTGGCGTCAATTAAATTAGAGGAGACGCCGATGCGGTCGCCGGCCTGTTCGGACTCGATGCTGATTTTGTTGGAGGCTTGCGTACCGGTGAGCACCACTTCGGGATTGCGCCAGGATTTTACCTCGATGCGGCCGTTGCCAATGTTCTGGATGACCACTACGGGCTTGCCCTTGACGGTGAAATGCTTCTCGAAGTGCTGCGGAGCGGCCAACGCGGGGGCCACCGGCCACAGGAAAATACCCGCGCCGAGCACTGGAAGTACGCTACGCCCTACGAGTCGCAGACTCATCTTAGTTTACGCTCCTGCCGCGATCCATCATCTCGGCGAGTAATTCTGCTTTTTGCTGCAAGGCCGCAGCCAGATACTCCCTGGCCAACTGATCACGCGGATTGGTTTTGAGGTGATGCTGGCACTCCGCGATAAAAGCATTTAGGGTCTTCAAGTTTTTTTGCAGATCATCATCGACCGGGGAGGATGATGCCAAGGTGCCTGCGGGCTCGGCGGCGCGCAGCTCATGTTCTTGGCTG
>DATFYV010000134.1:0-5677 GCA_035314845.1 Candidatus Acidiferrum sp. | reverse complement strand
ACCCACCAAAGCCTCCGCACGCAAATCGACCGCACGGTTTGGACCTTCTATTGGGCGTTGGCTGAAGGTACTCCGCAACAAAACCGCCAACTATTACTTGAAAGGGATTGGACCTACTGGAAGGAAGCCATCCTCAACGATCTGCAACGAGTCCACAAAGACATCCGCCAATGCGTCTCCCGCATCGACCTCATGCGCATGGGGCACGCCATGGTCCGCCCCACGCCCCGCGCAATTTTTTCTGAAGAACGCAACAGGCTGCAGCGCAGAGACGGTCGCATCCTATTCGGCAATTCCGACCTAAGCGCGATATCAATTTTCGAGGAAGCCCAATTCCACGGCGTGGAAGCCGCGCAAACCGTTCTCCGCCACCTCGGTGGGAAGAAATAACGATCCCGCTTAAACCTTCCCCCGCATCTTCGCCGCCCACCAGCGCGAACCCACCAGCAAAAATCGCCAATCCTTAAAAAACTCCGGCGGCTTGCCCTCCACCGCATGCCCAATAAACTGCAGCACCCACCCAAACAAAAACAACCCCAACGCCACCCACAGCAGCCGGTGCCAGAAAATCCCCGCCAGCGCCACCGGCCCCGACAAAATAATGATCGGTATCCCAAACGTATGCGTCAGCCGGTTCACCGGATGCTGATGCCCCTCCGCATACTCCGCAATCCAACTATCCCAGCTGCGTCCACCCAGCATAGTCACCTCCCAACGCCAATGGCCGCATCCTATCCCCAACCCACTGCCGATACAAGAGTAGCGAATCGGCCCTCTCGCGCGGCTCGCGCACCTGCTAAACTCCTCTCGAAAACTGACCCGCCATGTCCTATCGTCACACCATCCACGGCGCGACCCACCAATTCCAGAGCCTGGGCGAACTGCTGGCCAAGGCCACTCCATTCCGTTCCGGCGACCAACTTGCCGGCATTGCTGCCGCGACGCAGGAAGAACGCGTAGCCGCCCGTTTCGTCCTTGCCGATCTTCCGCTGACAACTTTCCTTCGCGAGGTCATCGTGCCTTACGAATCCGACGAAGTGACCCGGCTGATTATGGACACGCACGATCGCGCAGCTTTCGCGCCGATTTCCAGTTTCACCGTTGGGCAATTCCGCGACTGGCTGCTCTCCGCAGAAGCCACCACCGAAACGCTCGCAGCCCTGGCGCCCGGCATTACGCCGGAAATGGCCGCCGCCGTCTCCAAACTAATGCAGGGGCAAGATTTAATTGCTGTGGCGCAGAAAATCCGCGTGATCACAAAATTTCGCACCACCGTTGGACTTCCCGGACGCCTCTCCACCCGTCTGCAGCCCAATCATCCCACCGACGATCCCGCGGGCATCGCCGCCAGCATTGTCGACGGCCTCTCACTCGGCTCCGGCGACGCGGTCATCGGCATCAATCCCGCCACCGACAATCCCGCCACGGTCGCCACCCTGCTGGGTCTCGTCGATTTCGTGCGCCAGAAATTTTCCATCCCCACGCAAAGCTGCGTCCTCGCCCACCTCACCACGCAGATGGATGCCATGAAAAGCGGCGCGCCCATCGACCTGGTCTTCCAATCCATTGGCGGCACCGAAGCCACCAACAAGTCCTTCGGCATCAACCTCGCGTTAATCAACGAGGCTCACCAGGCCGCGCGCGAACTGAAACGCGGCACCATCGGCGACAACATTATGTATTTTGAAACTGGGCAGGGCAGTTCGCTCTCTGCCGGCGCGCACCATGGCTGCGATCAGCAAACGCTCGAAGCCCGCGCCTACGGCGTGGCCCGCCACTTCCGCCCCATGCTGGTGAACACCGTTGTGGGTTTCATCGGTCCGGAATATTTGTACGACGGAAAACAGATCATTCGCGCCGGCCTCGAAGATCATTTCTGCGGAAAACTCCTCGGCCTGCCCATGGGCTGCGACGTCTGCTACACCAATCACGCCGCCGCGGACCAGGACGACATGGACACGCTGCTCACTTTGCTGGCCGTCGCCGGCGTCAACTACATCATGGGCATCCCCGGCGGCGACGACATCATGCTCAACTATCAGACTTCCTCCTTCCACGACGCCCTCTACCTCCGCAGCGTCTTGAACGTGCGCCCCGCCCCTGAATTTGAAGCCTGGCTGCAACAATCCAGCCAGCGGCAACTCAGTGTGCAAGCCGTTTTGCCGGTGGACAGAATCGCGCAGGGGAAGTAAGCCATCATGAGCGCCAAAGAAAACCTCGCACGAAGCGCCGAAGGGAAAATTCAGAAATCGCTGGAAAGCTACACCTCCGCGCGCGTCACCTTGCAACGCACCGGCCACGGCCTCGCCACCTCAGAAATCCTTAATCTGCAATTAGCCAATGCCCAGGCGCGCGACGCGGTCCACGCAAAACTGGATCTGTCTGCGCTACTCGATGGCCTCTCGCGGCGTAAACTCGCGCATCTCGTGCTCGCCAGCTCCGCTGCCACGCGCGCCGATTATCTCCGCAATCCTTCGCAAGGCCGCAGCCTCAGCCCCGATTCCGCCACGCAGTTGCAAGCCATGTCTCCGGGTCCACCGAATGCCACCACGTACGATGTGGTCTTTGTAATCGCCGACGGCCTTTCCGCTCTGGCCGTCGATCGCCACGCGTTACCGCTGCTTGACGCCACCCTACCGTTGCTCGATCCCGAGTGGCGCGTCGCGCCGGTCTGCATCGTCGAGCAGGCTCGCGTAGCCATCGCCGACCCCGTCGGCGAAATCCTCGGCGCAAAAATCAGCGTCATCCTGATTGGCGAACGCCCGGGCCTCAGCTCCCCGGACAGCCTCGGCGTCTACATCACCTGGAATCCGCGCCCCGGCCGCAGCGACGCCGAACGCAACTGCATTTCCAACATCCGGCCGGAAGGATTGTCGTATCGCGAAGCCGCGGGGCTATTGCACTTCTATCTAACGGAATCGCGTCGCCTGCAGCAAAGCGGCACTTTGCTCAAGCCAACGACCGCTGCGCGCACCCTGCCGGAGACCACGCCATGACCCTGATCGACTCGCCACTCAGCACTCGGCACTCGCCACTTCTTCCGTCCCAAACGCTGTGCCCAGAACCCCGCACCGCTCCGCTGCGCGCTAAACCGTCTTGTCTTTCGCGTAGCAGAGCTTTTCAATCCCGCATTCCACGCAGCGCGGTTTGCGCGCCACGCACACTCTGCGTCCGTGCCAGATCAGCTGGTGGGAAAATTGGATCCATCTCGATTGCGGCAAAATCCCCATCAGGTCCTGCTCGATTTTTTTCGGGTCTTGATTGCGCGTCAGGTCCAGGCGGTTGGACAGGCGAATCACGTGGGTATCCACCACCACGCCCACGGCAATCCCATAACCCGAACCGAGCACCACGTTACCGGTTTTTCGCGCCACGCCCGGCAGCGTCAGAATTTCTTCCATCGTCCGGGGTACCACTCCGCCAAATTTTTCCACCAGCGCTTTGCTCGCGCCCATCACGGATTTCGTCTTGTTGCGAAAGAAGCCGGTGGGACGAATTTCCTGTTCCAGTTCGGAGGGATTGGCGTACGCGAAATCCTCCGGCGTTTTATATTTTTTATACAACTCCGCGGTCACCAGATTCACACGCACATCCGTGCACTGCGCCGAAAGGATCGTGGAGATCAGCAACTGAAACGGATTGGCATGCGTCAATTCGCATACTGCATCCGGATACATCGCGTCCAACCCCGCCAAAATCGCCGCGACCCGCGCGGGATCGGTTCCCGCGCGTTTCGCCCGAGCGCCAGCCGTTCCAGCACTCTTGCCGCTCTTTTTGCCTGCGGCGGGCTTGTTTTTTTGCACTTTTCGCGGTTTGCTCATGACCGCGCAGGATAACATACCGTCTGTTCCGCGGTGACCTCGGGGCTAGGCCGTAAATAGTCGGGCCAAGAGCTAATAGAGAGGCTAAGGCATGCGCATATTCGTTTTTGCAGGCATCCTGTCCACCCTCATCATTACAACGACAGCTTCTCTAGCGGACGATCTGGCAGGCAGCTGGAAGGGAATGTGGACGAAGGATGGCGAGGCGCTGCCGGTCATGATGACGTTCGCGAAGGCCGGCGATGCGTACTCCGGGGCATTCGATTCCGATGCGCTCCAGGTGGCCGGTATTCCCCTCGGCGACGTGAGCGATACGAACGGCAGAGTTCACTTCCAGATCAGGGGCGACCAGAGTACGACGGCATTCGACGGCAACATCAAGAACGATGTGCTCTCTGGCAGATTCGTGGATGACAACGACGGCGGCACCTTTGAACTTAGGCGTGCCGCGCATCCTGCCGCGAAAATTCCCCAACGCGAAGTGACTTTCCGGAACAAAGATGTGACGCTGGCGGGAACGCTTCTGCTTCCCACCACGCCCGGCAAACATCCCGCGATCGTATTCCTCCACGGTTCGGGTCCCGAAGGGCGCTGGGCCAATCATTATCTGGCGCAGAAATTCGCCGAGCGCGGCATCGTGGCGTTGATCTACGACAAGCGCGGCGTCGGACAATCCACCGGCGATTGGCAGAAAGCGACCTTCGAGGCGCTGGCAGACGATGCGGTGGCGGGAGTCCGGTTCCTGCAATCTCAATCTGTGGTGGATGCCACCCGCGTTGGCATATACGGGCACAGCCAGGGCGGCACGATCGCGCCGTTGGTCGGCGCGCGCGATGGCGAGCTCCGGTTTGTGGTCGCTTCCGCCGCAGGGGGCATCGACCCCGCGGAGGTGGAGACATTTAGCGTGGAGAATTCGATTGGCTCAGCGCAGTTACCGCCCGGCGAGCGCGCCGATGCACAAGGTTACGTTCGCGCGCTCATCGATGTCGCTTATCGCGGTAAGGATCGAGCTTCGCTGGATGCGATGGCCGCGAAGTTCAAGAGTCGCGATTGGTATTTCGCTCCGCCGCCACTTGGGGATTCCTATTGGCTGATTTCGAAGCAGATGGCCGCCTTCAGGCCTGCGGAGTATTGGCGACAGATCAAAGCTCCGGTGCTGCTCGTCTATGGCGCGCATGACGAGCGCGTGCCGCCACGCGAAAGCGCAGAAGCGATCCGGGCCGCGCTCGAATCCGGAGGCAACCGGAACGTGACGCTCAAGATGTACCGCGGCGCCGATCATACCTTTCTAATCGTGGATCCGCCGCATAACGGCGGCTGGCCGAGGCATGAACTGGATTACGCCGATGCGTTGGCGAGCTGGATTCTGGCGCAGCGATAGGCGACGGCGCGCTCGACTGGCTGCCGGGTTTGTGGCGAACGGATGCCGGGGGCCGGACTAAAGTCCGGCGTCTACAAAAGCAGCTACAAAATTTGCGCGGAGAGCAGACGGCGGAATGCTTTCCCGCGGTGGCTGAGGGCGTTTTTTTCAGCGGCTGATAGCTCCGCGAAAGTTTTTCCCCGTTCAAGAACGTAAAAGACCGGGTCGTATCCGAATCCCCCGGTCCCCCGCGCCGCAGGAAGGATTTCGCCATCGGCCCGGGCACTAATCACGGCGAGGACCCGGCCCTTTTCCGCAACCGCTAGAACGCAAACGAAATACGCGCGTCGTTCTTCACCGGTTAGGTGTTGCATCTCATTCAACAATTTGGCACTGCGCTCCGCACTGCTCGCATTTGGTCCGGCGTAACGGGCCGAGCGTACTCCCGGCGCGCCGCCCAGAGCGGGAACCACCAACCCGGAGTCGTCTGCCAGGA
>DATFYV010000133.1:0-9169 GCA_035314845.1 Candidatus Acidiferrum sp. | reverse complement strand
GAGGTGCCTTCGTGCACCAGGTGGCGGTCAATATAGATGATAGAGGGCTGGCCTGGCGTTTCGCGGACGACGTGGGCGTCCCAGATTTTTTGGTACAGCGTCTTAGGCGTGGAGTCAGTTGGCATGTTGTCAGTCATTTTTCAGTTCAGGTGCGCACAAGAGATTTTAGCACCACCGTAACCGGATGGAAATGTGACTCGTGTCCCGTGACCCGGGCGGGGTATTCCGTCGCAGGCAATAGGACCGGTCGGCGATGTAGGCCGAGGCCTGCGCGGTCGTGAAATGGGGATTTCAACACAGAGGGCACGGAGTACACAGAGAAGAGTTGGTGTTGCGGCCCGAGTTTTCCCAAACTGGAAAAGAGGGGGAGTTTGATTGGAGATACCAATACCACCCCCGGGTGTTTTTGGCAAAGAGTGCGCAGGCGATAGAAAATAATGGGGATAGACGAAATTGTGAATTGAGAAGAGTGCGCAAGCTATTGAAAACAAAGGATCGCGATTTTGAGAAGAAATGCAGAGGCGAGGCAGGGAGGTCATGTAGCAAGGACATAATAATCTGGTGAAACGCGATCTAGATGCGTTGGCTGGGAGGTCCGGCAGGCGATAAAAGGCGAGTGTCACGCCCGATCATAGCGCGAGGCAGATATCTTGTCAATACCCAGTACTCTGTGGTATCCATTCGAACGCGGTGCGGCGCTGCACCGGCGGGACATTTGCCAGCGTCCCGCTTAAGAAAGCCGCCGCTACGAAAAACGAAGGTCAAAAGAGCGGGTCTGAGATTTGCCACTACATTCGGGAGGGCCGCCCGAAGCGCGGTTACTGATTCGTGCGGGTACTATTTGTGGCTGGCGGGTTGCGGGTGAAGATTAGGGATGCGCGGGCCGTCCCAATCTAGTGCGGTGGTGCTGTTTGTGGTTATGGTGCTTGGCGTTGGCACAGCTTTTGCCGTGGGGTGGGGGCGCTTGGAGCGGGAGCGCGAGGAGCGGGAACGGGCCGCGTTTCGGGCAATCGATTTGAAGAGCTTTTATCGCGATATTAATCACGATAGTTTTGGCGGGCAATTGCCGGATGATGTGGAAGTGGTATGGGACGACGATTTGGGGCCGCGGATTCTGGGCAAGACGTATTTTTCGCCTAGAACGGTGATTCACATCGATCGCGGAAAGGTGACCACGGAGAAGGGTTTGTTGCATGTGATGCGGCATGAGATGTGTCATGTGGCGACCGAGGAGATGGTGGCAGCCAACAAGCAGGATGCGCACGGGCAGATCTTCAATACGTGCATGCAGCGATTTCAGTGAGGCGGGATTACGCGACCAGACGGATTGACCCTGCATCAACCGGTTGTGATCGTTTTGATCGCAAAGTAGACGATCGCGATGAGGTTAACGCGGGTCGCGGCTGAAGCCGGACCCTACAAGGGCCTTATAACAGGATGCGAATCCAAAGATTCGCCACTACAACTGGCACGCACACGAATACATTACTGCGTGTTAGTAAAGGCGGAAGGTAACTTCTATGGGTACGCAGGAGGCCGTGGGTTGGTTGTCTTTGGTGGCGGGGCGGAATTGCCAGTCGAGAATGGCTTTTATGGCTTGGTCGTTGAGGCCGTAGGGTGCGCCGGAGAGAATTACTGCGGAAGTCGGGGCGCCTTCGTCGTTGATTTGGACTCTGAGGATTATTGTGGCTTGCAGCTTGTGTTTGCGGGCGGCGTCACTGTAACTCGGCGAGGGGCACCGGAGGCACTGGGGCGGAGAAGAGCCGGGTGCCTTGCGATAATTTTGGGTATTGGCGCAGAGGGCTTGGGAGATCGGCAGACCTGGCCAGGCTTCGGGTTGGTGCAGGGATTTGGCGCCGTCGGGGGGAAGGGAGATGTCGGCGCTGGTGCTGGCCAGGTCTTTGGTTTCGGCGATGTCGGTTAGGGCGATTTGCAGTGTGGCGGTGTTGCTGTCCTTGGGAGCCGAGAGCTGGCCGGTGAAGAGCAGGTTGGCGCCGGCTTGCGCGGCGTGCCACTGCAGGGCGTCGTTATTCTTAAGGTCGTTGGGGGTGAGGCCGGCGGCGATTAGGCGGTCTTGAAACTGTTTGCGGGGGATGAGCTGGCCGGCGGGCAGACGGGATTGCAGGGCTTGGGAAAGGGCGTCGGCGATTTGCTGGCCCAGGAGATTGGGGCGGGTTTCGTCGTTGGTGAAATCGGCGACTAAGACTCTTGGAGATTGGTGGTGCTTGAGGTGCGCGGAGTGGATGTTACGGGCGAGGCGGTCGGCGAGGGCGCTGACTTGGAGTTGGTAGGCGGGTGGAGTTTGCGGGTTGAGGGGCGCTGCGGCGGTCAGGGCCACCAGGAGGGCGATTGGAAGATGGCGGAGGAGGCGCATCTTGGGTGGAGAGAATAGCACGGCGTATGCCATCGCCGGGAGTGTGGCGCGCGACAGAAGGGACGGCCATGCCCTGGTTGTTTGGAGCGAGGAGATTTTCGCAGGTTGCGCAAGAAATTCGGCTACCGGCTGAAACGGTTGGCGGGCGGGACGCACAACCTTGCATCGCGATCATCACCGGCGGACTCGGTTCGGGCCATTGCGTGACCCCTGCCTCCAGGGTTCGCCGGTGATGGAAGTTTGCGGTCTTGGATTCGCGGGCTGACGCGGTCCGAACCTTTCTTCTGTAATAAAAAACATCTATAAATTTGTGTAGCGCACGACACCATGTGCGCACTACGACACATCGCGGCGCCACGACGCCCGCCACCGAGGCTAGAAGGTCAGGCTCAGGGACATTTGGATTTGGCGCGGGCTGCCGATGGTTTTGTTGACGTTGCCCAAGCCTTGCGGGCAATTGTAGAACCCGGTATTGGCGTTGTTGTCGGGGTTGGAGGTGCAGGGGATGGACGGCAGGGGCTGAGTGCCGGCAAGCGGGAAGCCGTTGTAGTAACGGTTTTGCGTGACGTCGTCGATGGGCACGTCGAAGCTGGGAGTGTTGAAGATGTTGAACACATCGAAGGAGTACTTGAGCTGGAAGCGTTCATTGAGCTTGGTGAGCTTGACGAACGATACATCCATGCGCTTCTGCCAGGACTGGCGGAAAATATTGCGCTGTCCGGTGGTGAAACTGGTCTCGTAAGGATCGTTAGCCGGGATCGCGCCATTGAGCGCGCCCGGAGCGAGCAGGGGAATGGTGAAGCATTTAGGATCGAGAGCGGGGCTTCCCGGAGTGGCTCCGTTGTTGCCTGTGACTGCGCTCTTTGGGGTGCAGCCGTTGCCCAAGGGAACAATGGGATTGGTGATTCCGTCGGAGACGCCGTAGAAGACGCTGCCGACCGCGCCGCTATAGTCAATCACGCTGAAGGGCTGACCGCTTTGGAAGATGGCCAAACCTTCGATGGCCCAGCCGTTGGTGAATTTGGACTGCAGCGAAGAAGAGTCAGCGGTGAATTTCGGCAACTCGTAGACGTAGTTGAAATTGAAGACGTGCGTGCGATCGAAGTCTGAAGACCCATAGCCGCTGCGAAGATTCAGAGGATTGTTGCCGTTGTAGAAGAGGCCCAGGGCGCTCTGTTCGTCCAGGGCGTGCGAATAGGTATAGGAAAAGCCGACGGCGAGGCCGTGGCTCATGCGCTTTTCAACGTGAGTTTGCAGCGCGTTGTAGGCGGAGATTCCGGCGGCGCTGTAGCTTTCCGATTCGGCGGAGTAGCCGATGTAGGGAACGCGGAGGTCGATGTTCCCGCCTTCGTAATTGTTCAAGTAATTCCCGGCGGGCGCTCCGGTCATGGGATTGTTGGGAAGCGCGATAGGTCCAAAGGTATTGGGATCGAGAATCTGATAGCCGTAGGAGTAGATCTGCGCGAAGGGGCATCCGGCTGCGGCGCAATTGGTGGCGTTGAGAGGATGCGATGGACTGGCAGTCTGCGCCTGGTTGAAGGGCACGGGAATTACGAGATGGCGGCCGAGGTTGCCGACGTAGCCGACCTGAATGGAAAGATCGCTCCGTGGCTGCCATTGGATGTCGAACGTGGTGTTGATGGTGTAGGGAAGCTTATTCGTGCGGTTATAAACGCCGAAGGAGAATAATTGCGCGCCATTTAGAATGTCATTGGCGCTGGGCAGATAGTTGATGACGTCGGAGGCTTTGCCAGTGGGGGGCGTGCGAAGCTGCGTGCCCCAAGGATTCGAGAGTGAGCCGCCGGTTGCGACTCCCGGCGTGGGATCACACGTCGGAATATAAAACTGGTAGAACTCGTTGGCGGGGTCCAAGGATGTGCAGACCGTGGAGTTTACATAGGGCGGAGTCTGGTTGAAGCCGAAGGGCCCGCCGGTGATGACGCCGGCAGCGAACCCAGGGGAAAGATAGGTGAAAAGTTCGCCGCGATCGTAGTAAAGACCGGTGCCGGCGCGGACGACGACTTTGTTGTGAAACATCTGCGGGCTCCAAGCTATGCCGATACGCGGAGCGAAGCCCCACTGGCGGCCCGTGAGAGTGGTATTGCTGGCGCCGTTCTGGCCGGCGACGACGAAGCCTGTAGAGGTAATGTCTCCCGTGGAATCATCGAAAGCGTATTGCGAGGGGGAAAAATTGTAGATGCGATTGTGTTTTTCGGTAAAGCCGCCATTCCAATCGTAGCGGATACCAAGGGTGATGCTGAGGTTGGGGCGTAACTGATATTTGTCCTGAAGGTAGGCCCCGGTTTGTCCTGCCCGGAGATAACGATTGGCGTCGCCTTGCAAATAAGCGCTGGTGACGTAGCCATCGACGGTATAAGGGGAGACGAGCCCCTGCAGGAACTGTGAGAAATCGGCGGTGCCGATGATTCCGGAATTGGTGCGCTGGTCGCGGGTATTCAGCTGGGTGTAGGCGTAGCTGGCGCCGAAGGTGATGGTGTGTTTGCCAACGGTCCAGATGGCGTTGGCCGAGGGCATGAAGCGATTCTGGAAGACGCCGGTGAACGCGCCCTGAGCGGCGCCCCCTTCGCCGACAGTTAAGGCGGCGTTGGAGATGTTGTTTATGTTGTAGGCGCCGCTGTTACCAAAGTTGTCCACGATGCTGATGCCGGGGAAAATGTTCGAGCCAAAGGTGTTGATACCGATGGAGGAGGGAGAAAAGGGTTGTGAGACGGTGCTGTAGACCTTTTCGCGAATGAAGCCGAAGACTTCTGTGACGCTGAGATTGGGCTTAAGAGTTTGCGTGTTGGTGATGGAGGCCACCTGACTGCCGGCGTCGAGATGTTGCGCGAAACCGGCGATGCTGGAATAGGCATATGGCGCGACCGTTGGGTCGTGCTGGTAGTAATACTTGAAGGCCACAGTGTCCTTAGCGCTGGCATTCCAGTCCAGGTTGGCCACGGCTTGGTTGGCGGTGAACGTGGCGGTGCCTGGGATGATGGCGTTTTCGGGAAAGTTTACAGAAGGCAACTGGCCGTCCGCGGAGGGGATGAGGTATTGGCCGTTGGGAAGTTTGTAGTTCAGCAGCTGAAAGGCCACCGGGCTGATATCGCCAGTGGCGGTGCCGACGACTGAATTTGTAGGAATGGCGTCGGGGAAGGGGCTGGTACCGCAGACGCCACTGCTGCCATCGCCGTTCGCTACCGCCGCTAGCGCGCTGGCGCTGCGATTGTCAGTGAGGCAATAGGGGACCGTTGCGCGAGAGAGGCCGATTTCCTGATCAGCGCTGTGGATGTGCTGAAAGCTGAGAAAGCCGAAGAGTTTGTCCTTAACGATGGCGCCACCGACCGAGCCGCCGGCCACGTAACGCTGCAGCCCGGGATTTTTTTCGCTGGAGGTGATGTTGGGGTCGGCGTTGTAAAAGAAAGGATTGGCATTGAGGGCGTTGTTGCCCCCGTGAGCGTAAGCGATGCCGTGGAGGCTGTTGGAGCCGGAGGCAGTGCTCATATCGATGTGGGCGCCGCTGGTTGAGCCTTGCTGGGCGTCGTACATGGATGTGTTAACGCGCAATTCCTGGATGGATTCGGGGGCGGGAGTGGGAAGGGCCTGGCCGATGGCGAGATAGGGCGAGGCGGTGGATTGGATTTCCGCGGCGCTGGTGCTGGCCGCACCGCTGACGCCAGTGTTGTTAACGACGCGAGCGGAGGCGACGGAACTGGTGCTCTTTCCATTGAAGAGATTGCTGGCATCGACGCCGTTTAGCAGGAAGGAGTTGCTAGTATCGCGCTGGCCGTTGGCCCAGACGGGCTGATTGCCGAGCCCGGCGTTGGCGCCGGTGCCGCTGGGAAGTTCGGCGTTCACGCCCGGGGAGAGAATGGCGAGGCCGGTGAAACTGCCTGTGGGGAGCGGGATGTTGAGAATCTGATCTTTTTCGAGGATGTAGCCGTTGGTGGTGTCCACGGCGTTGAGGAGTGGATTGGCTTCGACGGTGACAGTGGTGCCGACTTGCCCGACCTTGAGGGTGACGTTGAGGGTGGCGGTGCGGTCGGCTTGCACGGTGATGGAGGGGATTTTTTGGGTTTCGAAGCCGTCGTGCGTGAAGGTCAGGGTGTAGGTGCCGATGGGGAGATTGACAAATTCGTAGATGCCGCTGGGGTTGGCGTTTTGCGTGCGCGTCAGTTTGGTTTGATCGTTTACCAGAGTGATGGTGGTATCCGCCACGGAGGCGCCGGAGGTGTCGGTGACGCTGCCCGTGATGCCGCCAAGAGTTTGCTGCGCGTGCGACGCGGGGATGAGTGCGAGGCCCGTGACGCAGAGACCGGTGATGCAGAGAAATCTGATGCAGCAGAGCAAAAACCATTGCGAGCGTTTCGTCATGCGATGCTTTCTCCTGGAATAATGAACCACCACCCGGCTCGTAAAATACGGCCAAGAAATGCAAAGAGCAAACTATATAAATTGATTGGGACGCTTTGCCTGGCCCCCGAAGCCGGACGCAAAAAATAGTGCTATGAAACTATTGCAGTAGGCCCGGGAATCGAAGCGCAATCTTTGGTTCGAACGGATTTGTTTTTTGTATGTGTGGAAATTTATTTTCGACTGGCCCCTACAAAGCCGCTTGCGGCGATTTGCGGCTGGAGTAGAAAAACCAGCCTAAACCCGCCGCTAAATAGACCAGATAGATGTAGGGCAATTTCCCGTAGGGGCCTTCTGGAACGGGATACAGGTTGCCGATGAGCGCGAGGACCATAGCGGTGGCGGCCAGCCACGCAAGGATTTGCGAGCCGGGGCGGAGAGCCTTGTGGCTGCGGAGATATTTGGGGAGGGATAGGCAGACTAGGCCGTAGGCGACGATGAAGCCGTAGGTCGCGAGAGAGCCGAGCCAGCCATAGATGTCGAATCCGCTTGCGCCGCGTGCTGCCAGCACGGCCACGGGAGCTACTGCGGCGATTCCTGTAACGAGGATTGCGCGGCTGGGAGTCTCGTTGCGATGGTGCGTGTGGCGCAGGCCGGTGTGCGCCAAGCCGTTGTGGGCCATGAGCAAGAGCACGCGCGCGCCGGCGGTGATGCAGCCCAGCGTGGAGGCGAATAAGCTGACCATTGCGCCGATGTCGATGATCACGCCGAAAATATGCACGCCGCCAATATCCGCCAGGACGTGCATGGGAGCGGGGTTGCTGCCGAGGTCTTGCTTGGCAACGTGGAAGGCAAGGACCTCCGCGTAGGCGCAGAGGACGAAGATGGCGCCCGACATGAGCGCGCTCTGGATCACGGCGCGGGGGATGGTTTTGAGTGGTTCGCGGGCTTCGGCACCGAGGGTGGTGGCGCTTTCGAATCCCACGAAACTGAAGAGTGCGAGGACCAGGCCGAGGCGCAGGCCGCTGCCAGACATTCCATGTAAGTGCAATTGCTCGGTGTCAATATGTGGACCGTGGCGGAAGAGGACGAGAACCACAACGAAAATGATGACCGCGACGGAAGAGCCTTCGAGCCAAAGCATCATGCGCGCGGAGACTTTGACGTCGCGCCAGGCGATGAACATGGAGACAGCTGTGACGAGCAGGGCCAGAAAAACCGTGGAAGTGAGATGGCCGGTGACGTCCTGCACCAGCAAATTGGCGTAATGAAAAAAACCGCCGATGACGCTGCTGGCGGTGGCGGCGTAGGCCAGCAGCAAGCTCCAGGCGGCGGTCGCGCCCAGCCATGGTGGAAGGATTTCGTTGGCGTAGGTGTACAGCGAACCGGGGGAAGAGGAGTAGCGGGCGAATTGCGCGATGCAGAGGGCGACGAGTAGAACGGCGATGGTAGCCAGGGCATAGGCCAGCCAGGTGCCGTTGCCGGCCAACGCGCAGACGAGCGGGATGGTGGCCGCGGGTGTAGACGTTGGGGCGATGGTGGAGACGGATTGCGCGAGGGTTTCGAGGGGCGACAGCACTGCCCGGCGGAGTCCGTAGGCGGGTGATGGGGGATACTCGGGAGCTACGGTCTCCATTTTGTGGGCGGTCCTCGTTTCACTTCGGCGATGCGGTTGAGTAAAAGTGTTTCACCTTACAGGCGAAGTGCGTTTGGCGCAAGTGAGACTGCGGAATGCGGAAAGAGCAATTGAGGCGTTGTAATCTGCGGACGATCGTGGTGCGGTTTACGGGGGAATCTTAACGCAGAGGACGCAGAGTTCGCAGAGAAGAAACTGCGTGCGGGGAATTAATTGGACGCAGTTCTTGGCGACCTAGCGGGCCAGAGTATCCAGGACTTTGCGGGCGCGGACGAAATCGCTGAAGCGTTTTTCTTCGGCGCGAAATTCCGGGGAGTGCGAGAGCAGGGTGCAGCCGGAGCGGCGCGTGGGATGTTTGACGTGCAGCATTTCGTGGTACAGGACGTACTCGACGGCGAATTGCGGGACGTTGGGGCGGTCCATGCGGCGATTGAGCAGGATTTGGTTGGGGCCGGGATCGAAGCAGCCGAATTGGCGGCGCCAGCTTCGCGTGCTCCATCCGATGTTGGGGCGCTGCAGTTCATTGGCGAAGTATTTGGCGTTTAGTTCGTCGAACAGTTGCTGAAGATCGAAGTGTTTGCCTTGCGGACTCGCGGCTGCGTGGCGTACTCGTCCGCGGCGCATGCGCGTGATGCGATTGCGGGTGCGGTCAGAGCGCGCGTATTCGAGATAGGCGGCGAAAAGTTCCTTGCGTCCGCGGCGGCGGTAGAGGCGCGAGAGAATCAGCGCTGCGCCCGACTCCAGAACGGGCAACGGGGCGCGCTGCAGCAAATCGGACAGCCGGACGATGACCAGGTCTTCGCGGC
>DATFYV010000132.1:0-6476 GCA_035314845.1 Candidatus Acidiferrum sp. | reverse complement strand
GTTGGAAGACTCTCCCCGCAGTGAGTAGGTCCTTCCTTAGGAGGTGCGCTGTGACGAGTGTGAGCGCACTGCTTCGTGGTGTCGTTTCCGGCTGTGGTTTCAAGAGCGGTTTTCAAGAAAACTGTGGATGAAGCGCGCGTGCACAAATTTGCGCGTTAATGGCGCCCATTGCCCGCCCGGTCTTCGCCGTTTGTGGCCCGGCGTGACACGGGCCACAGAGATAGCTGTCAGTGAAGACTATGGTTCTTGTCTGAGGATCGTTCGCGGCGTCGGGCGCGGGACGGCTCTGCGGAAAAAAGATCGGCGGACATTTTTATGGACGAGTTCAACGGCGGTTTTGCACATGAGGCAGGCGATATGGTATCCCAGAGCGTAATGAGTCCTGGAAATGAGTTGCGCAAGCGGCGCAGCACGCGGATCGTGCAGGCCGTGCCGCTGGCGGTCACCGGCGTCGATGCCCTGGGACGCCCGTTCACGGAACGGACCTCGACGCTGATTATCAATTGCCATGGCTGCCGCTACCAGTCCAAGCATTACGTGCTGAAGAATATGTGGGTTACTCTGGAAATTCCGCATCCGGAAAGCGGACACCCCGCGCGTAATGTGCGCGGAAGGGTGGCGTGGATCCAGAGGCCGCGCACCGTGCGACAGCTGTTTCAGGTAGCGCTGGAGTTGGAGCTGCCGGGCAATGCCTGGGGCATGGCGTTTCCTCCCGAGGATTGGTTCGGCTTTCCAGAATCTGCTCCGCCGTCCGCCGGAACTGCTGGCACAAACGTTTCTCCTCTGCCAGGCATGGCCCTCCCGCACCCGAGCGACGCGGCACACGGGGAACATTTGATCGGCGCAGAACCGGGAGTGTCGCTGAACGATCCGGAGTTGTGGTCGGCTTTGGGCACCGACAATGTGCGGATCTTCCCTTCTCCGATCAGCACGACGGACGCGTCGCTGCAGCTGGCGCGCCAGATGGCCCGGCTCCTGGGCGATGCCAAGCAGCAGATTCAGGCCGCCGCGCGGGACGCTGCCACCAACGCGGTGTCCTCGGAACGGCACACGGCGTTTGAGCAATGGGAACAAAAGTTTGCGGCGGCGCGCGTGGAAGTAGTGAACGAGGGCGAGCGCGCCATCGAGAAAATACAACGGGAAGCCGCGGAGCAGAGCAAGCGCGTCGCAGCAGCCGCCGAGGAGTTAGCGGAAAAGACGCGCAACGAATTGCCGCAGACCATGGCTCCGCAGCTTGAGCAGCTGGCGCAGGCGGCCAGCGGGAAGCTGTCGGAGGACGCCGCGGCGCAGCGGGAACAATTGGCGCAGCATGCCGCGGATAAGGCGGAAATGTTGCGGCAGCTCTGCGAGCAAGCGGATGCGGCAGCCGGAAAACTCGGCGCGCAACGCGAAAGCCTTGCTGCCGAATTGCAGGAACGTGCGGTGGCTGCCCAGAAACTGCTGGATGAAGCCCGCCTGGCGCTGGAAGAGCGTGCGCGAGCTGTTGAAGAGCAGGCGCGCAAGTTGGAAGAAAACCGGCAGGCGGAAGAGGAAACGGCGCGGCGCCGAGCGGCGGCGCTGACCGCGCAGGGCGAAGCTTTACAGGCGGCAGTGCACGAAAGTGAAAGCCGCCTGGCAGAGTTGGTGGAGACACAGCAGCGCGCGGAGGAGGCCGCCCGGGCTCTGGCGCAGGAGACTGCTCGGGCGTCCGAAGCGGCCTCTGCTCGCGTTGGGGCGCTGCAGGACGAGGTTCTGCAGCGACACGCCTTGATGCAGGCCGCGATGGAAGCAAGCTGGCGCGCGCAGCTTGAGGCGGAGATGGAAGCAGCCAAGGGTCGCTGGCAAGAACAAATTGCCGGCATGGCTCAGGGCGCGATCGAGAACGCGGTGGCCAGTACCGTGGCGGCGGCCAGGGAGCAGGCTTCGCTGGAATTAGAGGGCCACGCGCGAGCTTTGCACGCGCAACTACAAGAGGAAGCTGCGCGGCGGCTGGACGAGCACATTGACACGCGCGTTGCGGAGCGCTTGCACGCCCAACTTGACACGCACCTGGCGGCACTGAACGAATCCTCCAGCCGTCTGTTCGGCGCAGCGGAAGAGCGCGCCGCGCAATTGCGCGAGGCGGCCGCTGTTGCGGCGAACGAGAGCGAGCAGCGCGCGGTGGCTGCGCGCGAAGCGGCGGCAAACGCGGTCGGCGAGGCGGAGCAACGGCTGGTGGCGCTGCGGACCTCGGTGGAAGAATTTGTGAATGGGGTGTTCCGTGAGAAGACGGAGCGTCTGGAGCCGCTGATTTGGCGCGCCGGAGAGGCCATTGGGCGGCTGGAACATTTTTCCTCGCGCCTCGATACGGCCCAGGAAGATTCGCTGCATGGCTTCCGCGCGCAACTCGATGATGTGCTCACGCTGCATCGCAACGAATTACACCGGCGCTCGGAATCGCTGTTTGAAGAGATCAACGGGCGCATCCGCGGAGCGTTTGAGGAGGCCAGCGGCGCGGCCGTCTCGCAATTTGCGGAGCAGGTGAGCGCCACCGTTCAGCCGCATGTTGCGCAGGCCCACGAAGCGGTACAGCAGGCCGAAGAAGCCGTGCACCGGCTGGCGGGCGGTCGCTCCCTGCTGGATGCCGCGATGACCCTGCAACAGGACCGCATTCGCGGCTTTGCCGACGAGGCCTTTGCCGAATCCCTGGCGCGCTTCCGGGAGAACTTGGGGACCATCGAGCAGGTGCTGCAGGAATCCTCGCAGGCGATCACCGAGCGAGGTTTAGCGGAGCTGGAAGGGAAAATTGAAGGCCTGAGAAATCGCACCATCGAGGACGTCCAGAAATCGTCGGAGTGGTACGAAAAAAAGGCCCAAACGCAGATCCAAAGCGCCACGGAGCGCGCCATCGAGCTCACCGCCACGTCGCTGCGCGAGAAAGCGGGCGAAGTCTCCAGCGCCTTTGCCATCGAAGTGGATCATGCCAGCCGCAATTTCGTGGTCCATACACAATCGCAGATGGAAGAGGTGTTGCGCGACGCCTTTGAGCGCTCGCGCGGACTTTTTGCCGAGGCCGCGGAAACCACCACGGCGGCGTTCACCGACGAAATACAACGAACGGCACGCGCGGAGCTCGCCGGATTCGGCGAAGAAGTGCAACGCGCGGCCGGCGAAATGCGCGGGCAAATCGAAGCAGCGCGCGTGGAGATGGCTCTGCGCGCCACCGCCGAGCAGGAAGATTTTCTCAAGCGTTTTCAGGCCGGGATGCACCGCGCCATGGAAACCAGCGTGGCGGACGCGCGGCGGAGCGTGGAGGCCAGCTTTGCGCCGCTGCTCGATTCCGTCCGCGGCGTCACGCAGGCGCACCAGGAAGAGTTGCGCGGTTTGTACCAGCGCGCGGGCGAAGCTGCGGCCGAGGAACACCGGGAAAAATTGCGCGCCATTTCCAATCAATGGATGCTGGCCACGGTGGCCTCGCTGGATAACAAAGCACGCGGCATCGTGACGGATATCTCCGCCAACGCCGAGCAGCAATTGCGCGCCGCCTGCGAGCAGGTCTTCGCCGGCGTCGGCGATTCCCTGCGCGAACACATGCGCGAAATCGCCTCCGGCATGGACGCCAAAGCCAAAGGTCATTCCGCGTAGCAAAAGTATGTGTAGGCTCCGGATCGTAGTCGTGCCTAACTGAAGTTCCATCGCAAAGCCTGCTCTGCCGAGCCTGATATACTTGCTGTTCATGGCAAATCGAGCTTATCTGCGGGTGTGGACGCGCGAGTTTACGGAAGAAAATTTGATTGCGCAGTTCGCGCGATTTTTGGCCACGGCGCCGCTCTCCGCCTCACAGCAGACATTCACCGAGCTGACCGTGCAGCCTATCGATCCCACCGAAACACCGGTCGCCTATTGGGATTTGCGGCCCACAAAATTTGGACCTGCGGAGGTGGCCGCGCTGGCCATCCAACAGTTAAACTTCGACTCCGCATATCAGGTAGCCGGCAAGTGGGATTTGTGGGAAATCGATATGGAAACTTTGAAGTGGCAACACAAGCCCGAGCCGCTGCTGCTGACTTGCCAGGGCCTCGACTACGACGGCGGCACTGCCGCCACTGATGGCAATTTCTTGGTGGATCTGGGCTTCGAGCATTTCTTCACCGGACATGGAGGTCTGCTCGCTCCGGGAGCGGCCGCGAATCCCTTCGATTCGTCCGACCATCCGTTAGAGCACACTTTCCGCCAATGGATGTCCGCAGACGGCAATTTGAAGGAATATCACGCCAAGACACGCGAGAACATCAAACAGCTGTTTGCCTGGATCGAGCGCATTGAAGGAGCCTTGCCGGTGGAGCGCAGCGAACTATGGAGCGAAGGTGAAGAAAATTTCGAGGCGCGGCTCGATGCGATTCTGGGTCAGCGCTAGCGCGGCTTTACTTGTTTGCGCCGCTGCCTTTGCGCAAGCTCCGAATTCAGCGAAGCAGGCGATAGTCAAAGCGCACAGATTCAACGAACTGACCCTGGCTGGTTTGCGCCCGGGCCGGGATAAAGCCGGAAAAGCGATTCAGCTTTTCGGGAAGCCGGATGTACGGTCATCGGACAAACAGTCGCTATCTTGGGCCTTCGAGTCGCAGGACGGAGCTTACTACCTGAATCTCGACGTGGACAAGATGGACGTGGTGCAATCCGTCCGCGTATCGCATGGCCCGGGCCCTAGCGGAATCATGTTGCCAAAGCACAACGCGCTCTTCGCTCGCAAATGGGAAAGCGGCCGGGGACTGGAGGTCGGAGCGCCGGGGGCGCGGGTCGCCACATTATATGGCGAGCCCGATTCGCGCAGTCCTTCCACTAAGGACGGGCGAAGACTAGAATTACTGTACTACGCCTTTGACTGGGCGGGCGCGGACGTGCCACAGGTAATGGAAGTGGTCTGCACGGTCAACGATGATGGAAAGTCAGGGCGCGTGGTGGAGATTACGCTGGCAGCGCCAAGTTTGTAGCTTCAGAATACAAGCCATAATGACAAGCGCAACGTCTGACAAAATGATGAGTTGTACGGGCAGTGCGCCGCTGCGTGTTGGGCTTCATCGCGCCAGCACCAACCGTGTTGTGCTGATCTCGGCAATCGCCGTCCTTGTGCTCGGCCCGGCTGGCTGTGGCGTGAATCCGCCAGCGCCCAACTCCGAAACGACGGCGCCCGTTGCGGCGGAGACAAAGCCCGTAGCGCCGGCAGTGCCACCCGAAATACAAGGCGCGGCGCAAACTTTATTGGGTAGCGAGGCGAAGGTGTTGGTTTTTGGCGATTTGGCAAAAAATGGCAACCAGGAATTTTTGGCGGCGAACGTGCTCCCGAAAACGCCAACGAATAATATTCCGGGAACCGTGGTGACCCGCGCGGTGATCGTCGAAAATCAAGATGGGAAATGGACGGAATTGCTGCACGTCGACGAACACCTGAAAAATCCCAAGGGCTACCTGGCTTTAACTCCCATGGAGCCGGTGACCGGCTGGCGCTTACAGTATGAACAGGACCCGGTGAAGGGCTTGCAGCTCTACTTCACTCCGGAAAAAACCAGCGATCCGCATGTGCTGCCTATCGGCGTAGGCTGGAATCCGAAGGTCAAGCGTTATCAATCGCTGGATCGCACCTTTCAGCAATATCTAGGTGAGTCGCCGCAGCTTGGCGAAACGCCGAGGTCTTCGCTACGAAGATGAGCGCGGCATCCACAAAAGAAACGGGAAATTCCGCGGGAAAAACGGCCGCTGCCGCGAAGGCGCCGAAGACTTCCGCCGCGCAGAACCTTGCGGGCCTGCGCCCGTACTTGCGGAAATATCCCGGCGCGATTGCACTTGGAATGATCACGCTGCTGCTGATGAGCGTGGTCGGCAACATCATTCCACTGGCCACCGGCGTTTTGACCGATACGCTCTCCGGCAGCGCAAGGCCCTTCGCCCATGCCGTCAGCGAAGGCGGCGCGCCAACCATCGCCGCGAGCTGGCTTACGCGCGTGATTCCCTTCTACCAGCCGCACAGCCGCAATACCGTGCTCATTTATTGCCTGCTGCTGGTGTTGTGCGTGGCGATTAAGGGCGTGCTTTCCTTCACTACACGCTGGGTGTTGATCGGCGTGTCGCGCGATATTGAATTTGACATTCGCAACGATCTGCTGGCGCGGCTGTTACTGCTGGAGCCGGAGTTTTACGTGCGCAACCGCACCGGCGAATTAATGTCACGCGCCACCAACGACCTAAATAACGTGCGCATGGTGCTGGGTCCGGGAATTATGTATAGCGGCACGACGCTGGCGACCATGGTGCTGGCGCTCAGCGTGATGATGAAGTTGTCTCCGGTGCTCACGCTGTGGGTGATGCTTCCGGTGCCGGTAGTCTTCGTGGTGGTTCGCCACTTCGGCAAGATCATTCACGAACTATACGAAAAAATTCAGGCTTCACTCGCCACGCTCTCCGCCAAGGTGCAGGAGAATTTGTCCGGCGTGCGGGTCATCAGGGCCTACGCACAGGAAGAA
>DATFYV010000131.1:0-11011 GCA_035314845.1 Candidatus Acidiferrum sp. | reverse complement strand
CGCGGGCGAAGCCGCAGGCTCGGAAACCTGCGCGCGCCCATTGCCCGCCATTCCCAGACTCAGCAACAGCGCAACCGTCACCAGCGTAATTTGTGACCACCGTGGAAGACCTGACATAATGCTCCTAAGCGAGATTGTTTTCATGTGCGAACCCTTACCGGTCAGCACCATGTTTCGACTGGCTCATATTAAACCGATTTAATACAACTCTTCTAGCTTTTTTTCAAGCACCGGGAGAACCCAAGGTGCCGCCCACGCCCTGCCCGTGACTGTCCTATCCTTCGCCGCCGAACTGCTCATCATGCCAGTATTCCCGCCCGGCCTTCCGTGCTGGTGCCTCTGTACTATTCGCGCCACAAGTCCCGCAAGCAAGAATTAGACATGCGACCACCATCGACTCGTTGGATCATACAGACGTACATCAAACTCACAGCCGCGCTGCTGCTCATGGCCGGCGTCATTCACTTCTTGGACCGTTGAGCGACACATCGACGCGCGGTTCAGCCAAGACCGGCGCGTCAGCTGGCGCACTCGAAAAGTTGGCTGGATTTTTGTTCTAGAAAAATGGTCCCGGAGGAGGGGGTCGAACCCACACGGTACCAGGTACCACTGGATTTTGAGTCCAGCGCGTCTGCCAGTTCCGCCACTCCGGGCAATGTTTAAAAGTAACACGCTGCTCCGCCACACTCAAGACGCCTGCGCCAAGCCGCACGCACAAAGCCGCGCGACAACTCTTCCACGCGCACGCTTGCCCCGCCTCCCGCGCACCAGCTAAACTCCGCGTGCACCTTATGCCCAACGACCAACACGCGGCTGCCCCAGCAGCTTCCACGCCGCAGCGCAGCCTTAAGGGTTTCTGGGCGCTCATCGCCGTGCAGTTCCAAGGCGCCTTCAGCGACAATGCCCTCAAATGGCTGGTCAGCTTTCTCGTCCTCGAATCCGCTTTCTCCAAGGATGATCGCGACCTGTGGTTCGTCCTGGTCGTTCCGCTGCTCTTTTCCATCCCCTTCCTGCTCTTCTCCATCCCCGGCGGCTATTTTGCCGATAAATTCAGCAAGCGCAGCGTCACACTGGCGACCAAGTGCCTGGAACTCGTCACCATGACGCTGGCGACCTTCGCTCTGGCGACCGGCCAGCTGGAACTCTGCGCCGCCTGTCTGTTTCTGATCAGCTCGCAAGCCGCCATCTTCGGTCCCACAAAATACGCCCTCCTGCCCGAACTTCTCCCCACGGAAAATTTGAGCTGGGGCAACGGCATCATCGAGCTGACCACGCTGCTCTCCGCCATTATTGCCGCCCTCGCCGGCGGATACCTGGCCCACACCTTTCACGGCCGGCAAGTCTGGTCCGGCGTGTTTTTCCTGGCCCTCTCAGCCATCGGATTGCTGTGCGCCCTGGGCATCGACAGGCTTCCCCCCGCCGGTCCGGCCCGCCGCTTCAAATGGAACTTCGCCGGAGAATTATTTAACGAAGTAAATCACATGCGCGAAGACCGCACCCTTTTCACCGCGGTCATCGCCAACACCTTTTTCTGGTTTCTTGGTTCCTTGCTGCTGCTGAACATCGTCCTGTACGCCACGGACATCTTGCACGTTGACGAAGTCCACAGCAGCTATCTGCTTGCCGGCCTCAGCCTGGGCATCGGCATCGGCAGCTTTGTCGCGGGCTTGGCGTCCGGCCACAAAATCGAATACGGCATGATTCTGCCAGGCATCGCCGCGATAGCAATCATGGCCGCGCTGTTGTCCCTGCCGGGTCTCAACTTCATCGGTGTTCTCGTGCTGCTCGCCTTCCTCGGCCTTGCGGGCGGCTTCTTCGTCGTCCCCATCAACGCCTCTATCCAGCATCGTCCGCACCCCGACGAAAAGGGCCGCACCATCGCGGCCGCCAATCTGCTGTCCTTCATCGGCGTAGCGCTACAGCCCGTGGCGCAATACGCCATGCTTCATCTCGGTCATCCCAACCCCGCGCGCATCTTCTTAATTTGTGCCGCCATGAGTTTGGTCGTGGCTTTTATCCTTTTCCGCATGCTTCCACAGCTCTGGCCCGCCGCCCTCGGCTGGACTCGCCTGCGTCCAAGCGTTACCCTATAGCCTCCGTTCGACAGGGGTTCCGTCTCCGCGGAACATTCGAGCGGACCATTGCGCGTTGTTTGTTGGGACGTCGAGGAAAGAATGGCCACGGTAACCACTTGGGCCGGTGCACCTCCATCGTCAAATGCGGCGCCGCCGAAGGCACGCAAGACGAAGGACGAGCACCGGGCGCTGTCCTATTCCATGGACCGCGTTTTGACAGAACTGCAAAATCTGCGCGAGACCGCTCGCGACTCCGCCGTCAGCGACGACGTGATACACGATCTGCGCGTGAGCATTCGCCGCTGCCGCTCCGTCGCGGAAGTGCTGGAAGAAGTCGATCCCGACCCCGCGTGGCAGGAAATGCGTCAGGCTGCGAAGAAGCTCTTCCATGGCCTGGGCGCCCTGCGCGATGCCCACGTGCTGCAGAGCTGGGTGCAGAAGCTGGCGCCTGCCGAAGATCCCATCGCCGCGCAACTCCTCGCTGATTTTTCCGCCCGCGAGCCGGAGCTACGCCAGGAAGCCCTCCGCGCCGCGCGCAAATTCGACGAAAAGAAATGGAAGCACCTGGAACGCGAACTGCGCCAGCGCAGCCGCTTGGTGCCACTGGGCAGCCTGGCCGCGGAGTGTCTCGCACTCGAACGGTTCGAAGCCGCCAGAGAATTGCATTCCCGCGCGCTGCGCACGGAAAAACCCAAGCCCTGGCATGCATTGCGCAAATCCATGAAGCAATTCCGCTACACCGTGGAAAATCTTCTCCCCGAACACCACGCCAGTTGGCGAGAAAATCTCAAGCGCGTCCAGGATCTGCTTGGGGATGTCCATGACTTCGATGTGCTTGCCGAGTACGTGGAAGCCGTCTGTATCGACGAAGCGTCCGCCCACGACGTCTCCAGCGAGACTGTCGCAGCTGCGCGCCGCGCCTGGCGCGAACTGCTGACCCGCGAACGTGCAGAACGTATCGCCACATATCGCCAGCTCATGCTCGGCAGCACCAGCCTGTGGACCGCGTGGCGTCACGCCCTGCCTCACGGCGAACGCCTGCAAGCTGCAGCCTTGGCTCGCCTGCGCGCCACGGCCCGCGCCTCCGATGCACATCCGCAGCGCACGGCACGCACTGCACGCCTCGCCAAGTCGCTTTTTGACAGCCTGCGCCGCGCAAAAGCTGCCACCACCTTCGGCGACCCGCGCGCGCGCCAATTGCTCGCGGCAGCCGCCAATCTGCAGAACGTCCGGCCAGGGAATTCCGACAAATCAGAGCGGCCAAAGTCGCAACAAAAAATCGCGCACAATTTTTTGCGGAAGCTTGCGAAACCGCCGGGGTTCGCCACTGACGATTGGAATCTTCTGCTAGCGACGGTGCGCTATCATCGCGGCCCCGAACCCCACGAGAAAAGCTCGGTCTTCGCCAATCTATCCCACCATCAACAAAACGCAGTCCGCGCCTTAGCAGGGGTCTTGCGCTTGGCGCGCGCCCTGCGCAAATCCGGCGCAGAAGCTACGCCACGCTTCCGCGCCGAGTCCACCCCTGAAGCCATCATTGTGCGCATCCCCAGCCTCTCTGACTCCATCGAAGCTGCCTCTCGCTTGGCGACTGCCAAACATCTCCTGGAAGTTCACCTGGCCAAGCCACTGGTCCTGCGCCCTCTGGTCGAGCAGCAAATCCCCGCGATTGCGGACTCTACGCCATCAAAGAGCGAGCTTCCGCACTTCGCAGCTGCCTCCGATTAAAATCTTAGTAGGTTCGCTACTTCCCCGCCCGCTTCAACAACTTAGGTGTCGCCAGCCACACCAACTGGCCAGCCGGCGGTGCGACTCGTTTCAATTCCAGTAGCACCACCCCTGCCTTCTTCAACGCCGTGCAAGGATTCTTCGCCCCCACCACCAGCGCCACGATGTCGTCCACCTGCGGTCCATGTCCGAACAAAAACACCTCTGCCGAATCCTTATCCTTGGCCAACTCCCGAAACAACAGCCCCGCGTCCGCTCCTGGCAAGAGCAAATCCGTGCGCCGAATTTTCTGCTTCGCGTACCCCAGCGCTCCGGCAAAAATCTCCGCCGTTTGCATCGCCCGCACATATGGACTCGACAGCAGCAAATCCGCCGCGGCCCCGAGATCCGCCACACCGCGCGCCACCTGCTTAGTCTTCGCGATGCCTTCCTCCGTCAGATAGCGCTCCGCCTCCGGAGGACATTTCGGATCGTCCCGGTCAATTGCAATCCCATGCCGCACCACATAAATCCGCATTTACAAATGTCCTCGCTCTCAAGCTATCGACTGCCGGAAATACAATTTCACGTGAAACTCTCTCTCAAACAGTTCCGCGCTGCGCGTGGCGTCCCGCAAATCCTCCGCCGCATCGCCATGCGCATCCACCTGCAGCGCCACCGCCCCGCGCTGAAACGAAGTATGCAGATTCGTGACCCGTTGCCGGTGCGAATGATCCAGCGCCTCCGCCACCCGCAAAATCGCCGCCAGCCGCCGCGCCACCCGCTTATCCGTATTATTCAACGCCGCGTACCCCGGATGGTGACTCGCCGGAACGGATTTGCGGTTGTGGTAACGCACCAGCGCCGCCACGATATTGCGGTCGCGCCCCTCCAGCCCAGGCATATCTCCGAACAGCGCCAAATATTCCCCGTGCTTGTGGTGCCCGCGATGACTCACTCGGTGCCCCACATCGTGCAGCAGCGCCCCAGCCTCCAGCAGCACCCGCGACTGCGCCGGCAAATGATGCACCGGCTGCAACTGATCGAACAACATCACCGCCAGCTCCCGCACATGCTCGGCATGCGTCTGATCGTATTCCAGGCGCCGCCCGAAACTTCGCGTGCCCACCAGCAATTGCCGCTGCGCCGAATTGTAACGATGCGGTTCCTTGCGCGAAAATGCCTCTCGCGCAATTTCTTGGAGCAAGCCCTCGCGAATGCCAACGCTAGGAATCACCAAACACCGTGCGTTCAAATACCGCCCCAAAATCACGAACGTAATCGCCGCAATCCCCATCACATCCGCGCGATCCCGTCGCACGCCATACACCTTCATCCGCTCCCGGACGTCGCGCTCCAGCAACTCCGGCAAACGCTCGCGCAGCAGCGTCAATTCGATCGTCGGCAATCCATTCCGCCGAGGCCCAGGCGCTACGTTCGCCAAAGTCTCCGCATTTCCTCCCAGCGCCACTGCCACCCCATCGCCAACATTCGGCGGCGACGGCAGCTTCGATTCCAGCAGCGCCCGCACATACTTACGCACCTCATCGGCCTGCGGCGGTCGCACCACCCCGGGAATATCCAGCGTGGTCATCAGCCGCACCGTGCCCACGGGCAGTTGTGCCGCCTGTACAACGCGATGATCCTGTAAGACGCTAATCTCCAGACTCCCGCCGCCCAAATCTACAATGCAGCGCGGCGGAGACTCCGGCCCCAGCGCGGAAATTACTGCTTCCCGCCCCAGCCGCGATTCCTCCCCCGCGGAAATCACCTCCAGCCCGATTCCCGATTTCTGCTTGATCCGCCGCACAAAGGAGTCCCGGTTCCGCGCCTCGCGCGTCGCACTCGTCGCCACCGCGCGATAGCGCGTTACGCCATACTCATCCATGATCTCTTTGAAGTGATTGAAGGCCTTGGTGGCTTTGATAAAAATCTCTTCGCTGAAGCGGTGCCGCAAAAAAACGCCTTCACCCAAGCGCAGCGAATAGCGCTCATTGTGCAGCGGTTCAATGTCCATCGCCGAATACGCCCGCGCCACGCTCAAGCGCACCGCATTCGAACCGGCGTCAATCGCGGCGATGTGAACCGGCTCGGACATTTAGGTATTTACCGCCAGAGATGTGCCAATGCTGCGGAAGGTGTGTATTTCGAAGCGCGAATGCCCAATCCTTCGCCAATCTTCGCGCGCAATTGCTTGTTCACCGCGGGCACGCTGGCCTCGCCATCCAACTCGATAAATCCATTCTTCTTGGCCATCACTTCAAATTCCCGCTTGATCATCGTCTGATAGCGAATAAACGACCAATACAAATCGTGCGACAGCGACATATCGCGCCCCGCTTCCCAATAACTAATGGCCTGCGCTTTCTTAAACTCCCGCGCAAACGCCGTCTCCGGCCGCACATTCAGCCAAAACGTCAGATGCGGCCGCAGCGCCATGGCATAGAGTCCGCTCAAATAATCGCGATTGATCCCCCGCACCACGCCGCGCGCAATTAGGGTAAAAATAAATCGGTCCGCCAGCACCACCGCTCCAGACCGCAGTGCCGGCAATATCCTGTGCTCGACCTGGTCGAAAAAATCCGTCGCATACATCAGCGAAAGCGTCAGCCGCGTTACCGCATTCTTCGCCAGCAACTCATCGATGTCTCGCCCCACCAGATTCGAGCGCCGCAGCCCGCTGGTGATCACCGAGAATCCTTCGGACTCCAGCCACTCCTGCAACAGCGCAATCTGCGTCGAGCGCCCCGATCCATCCATTCCCTCGATCACCACCAACTGCCCGGTAATCTCCGAAGGATCAAATCCCACCAGCGGCTCGCCAAAAAAATATTGCGACATCGCCGACTCTTCCACCACCGCGGCGGCGGACTTCTCGCCTCCCGTTTTCCCTCCGGGCGCAACCACCGGCGATCCATCCAGCGTCCCCGGCCCGCCCATCTTGTCCTTCTCCGAATCCGGCATCGCTACTCCTGCTCCTGCACCAGCGCACGCGGCGCAAATCTCTTCAAATCGATCTTCGACGCCACAATATCCCGCATCTGCTTCTGCAACTTATTCACCGGTAAAGTCCCATCCAGCACCACGAAATTATCCGACTCCACCATCTTGTCGTACCCTTCCAGAATCCGCGCCTGAAACAATCGGAAACTCTCCGCCCGGTCGTACGACAATCCCAAATCCATCCCCGCCTCGTAATACTTCAGTTTTGGGCGCCCGCTCAAAATGCGGTGCACCGCCACGTCCAGCGGCGCGCGAAAATAAAACGTAATATCCGGAATCGGCGCGAAGCGATATAAATTCCGCAGCCACCGCGGCGGGCACCCCCGCGCCGCATCCCGCGCAAACGCCGTATAAATATATCGGTCGGCCAGCACCAGATAGTCGCCCTGCAACAGCGGCATAATCTGCCGCTCGCAGCGATCTGCAAAATCCGCCGCATGCAGCAGCGAAAAAGTAGTCGGCGTCAGCAATCGCCGCTGCTTCCCGCGCCGCGTCGCAGACTTCACCAGCGGTGAAGAATTCCACTCCGTAAAATGCAGCCGGTACCCGCCAATCTCCAGCCACCTCTTCAACAAATATAGCTGCGTACTCTTCCCCGACCCGTCCGTCCCCTCCACCACAATCAGCGCCCCAGGATACGCCCGGCTAGGCACCGGCCTCCCCGGCTGCGGCAAGGTCGACTTCCCCGCCTCCCCGCGCGCCTCTTTTTTCGCCCCATCTTTCGGCGCCTCCCTTCCAACATCCTTCGCGCCGCCATCCTTCATTAATTCTTGATTGTCCATCAGCCCTTCTCTGAAATCTTCAATGCCGGTTCGTGACTGCCGCTTCTCGGCGTTTCTCTGCGCACTCTGTGTCTCTGCGTTATCTTTGCCTTTTCGTTTAAAACAAACTTACCTTAATATGCAAAAACTTCTTCGGATTCTGCCGGAAATCCCCAATCAACAATCTCATATCTCCCGTCAAACCCGCCAAATTGTCATATAGCGCCGGATCCGAAAATAATTTCCCCGCCGTGGTCGTATTGTCATTCAACTTCGCCGTAGCATTGGCCACATTCGTCCCCGCATCCCGCAACTTGTTATACAGCGCATCGTCGGTAATCAACTTGCCCAAAGTCCCCTTGCCCCCGCGCGCGTCGTCGATCATGCCATTCCCGTTCGCCAGCGCCTGCTTGGCTTGATCGTACAGCGTCGGGTCGTTCAGCAATTTCCCAATCGTCCCTTTCCCCGCCCGCGCATCGGAGATCATCCCGTTCACATTGTCCAAACTCTTATCCGCTTTCGCATACATCTCATCCGACGCCACTAATTTCCCCAACGTGCCCTTGCCCGCCTGCACCCCGCTGATCAACGAGTCCGCCCTGGCCAAAACCCCATTCAAATGATCGTACGCCCCCGGATCATTCACCAGTTTCCCCAGCGTCCCTTTGCCTTCCTTGATCCCATCCAGCAAATTCGAAACGCTCGTCGACACCGCTCCCAGTTGCGCCATCACGTCCACACTCTGCGCCGCGGGTACGGTATCGCCGTTTTTCAGTTTCGTTCCGGTGAACCCGCGCGTCACATTAATATACTTATTCCCCAGCAACCCTTCGGTGACCAGCGCCGCCGTGGAGTCCGTCAAAATAAAACGTGAATATTTCTCCTCGATACGCAACACCACGTCAATGTTGTGGGTCTTCTCGACCTTCTGGTCCCCGCCGGGCGCTGCGAATTGAATCGACGTCACGTTGCCCACCGCCACGCCATCGACGCTAACCGTGGCGCCATTCGCCAATCCCGCAACATCCTTCAAATACGTGTGCAAGCGATATTTCGGCCCAAAAAACCCCGGTCCCGTCACATAAAATATTCCCGCGCCCAAGACCGACAAGCCCACCAGCACAAACAACCCCACGCGCAATTCGGTCCAGGTCAGCTGTTTCCGTTGCGCCATCGAGTTATGCCCTCCGCCTCAAAAAACTCTTCAGTAGCACAGCCATTCTTGGCTGCGCGCTTCTCGTCTGCCTATTAAGAAACTGCACAGGCAGCATTGGCTGTGCCACAAGCCCCATCACACCAAAAATCTCCGGATATAAGGATCCTTCGAATTCATCACCTCGTTCGGCGTCCCCGCGAAATAAATCCCGTTATCGTAACCCTCGTTCCCCGCCTCGTTCACACCCTCCAAATGCTTGTAAACCATAAACCGCGTAATGGCCCCAGCCCCCGCGCCCACGGCATTTCGCACCACGCTTTTCTCAGCGGCATCAAACCGGAAGTTCGCCAGTGCAAACCCATCCTGCAAGCGATGCGTAGCCAGAAGCGAGGTCACCCCGTAAAAATCGCGCAACCGCAAAATCAAAGTAATGATGGTCTGCGAAGTCACCGGATCCAACCCCGCCGTAGGCGAATCATAAAGCACAATCTCCGGCCGGCTCACCAAAGCGCGAGCAATGGAAACCCGTCTCCGCATGCCGCCAGACAATTCCGAAGGCAACATCCCCTGCGTATGCCCCAACTCCACAAAGTCCAGGACCTCCTCGACCCGCGGCGCAATCTCCTCCTCCGCCACGCCCTCCTCGCGCAATCGGTACGCCACATTCTCCTCGACGGTCATCGAGTCAAACAGTGCTCCCTCCTGAAACACAAATCCAATCCTCCGCCGGAACGCCAGCAACTCCTTTTCCGACATCGCCGAAACCTCTTCCCCCAGTACCTCCACCTTCCCTGCCGAAGGCCGCAACAACCCCGCCGCCAATTTCAAAGTTAGCGTCTTCCCAGTCCCCGTCTCTCCCAGCAACACCAACGTTTCGCGCTCAGCCACTTCAAAGGAAACCCCGCGCAACACCTCGCCCTCATCAAATCCCACCGACACATCGCTAAATCGCAATGCCGGCCCACCATGCAGGTCCGCCTGCCTGTACTCCCCCGCCGTTGTAGTAGCAATCGCCATCGGTTTTTCCCGTTTGTAGGTGCAGGACTTTAGTCCGGCCCCCTGGCCTATCGTCTCCTCCGCGTCCTCTGCGTCGCTGCGTGGTCCTCTCTCTTCTCTCAAAAAATCTTGTCCGACATATACAGCGCAAACTTCGTCAAAAACAAATCCGCAATAATAATCATCACCGACGAAACCACTACCGCCTGCGTAGTAGCCCGCCCCACACCCTGCGTTCCGCCGCGCACCGTCAGTCCCTTGTAACAACCAACCGTAGCCAAAATAAATCCGTAAACCACCGGCTTCGCCAGCCCCTGCATCAAATCGCCCAAATCCAGCGCATTGATCGCCCGCGTCCAAAACTCCACCGCTCCCAACCGCAAGGAAAAAATCGCCGCGATGCATCCGCCCAGCAATCCCACAAAATCGTTCAAAGCCGTAAGCAGCGGCACCATCAAAAGCGACGCGAGCACCCGCGGCGTCACCAGCTTACGATAAGGATCCGTCCCCATCGCCCGCATGGCATCCACCTGCTCCGTCACCTGCATCGATCCCAGCTCCGAAGCAATCCCCGAAGCGCACCGCCCCGCCACCAGCAGCCCAGTCAAAGTGGGCCCGAGTTCGCGAACCAGCGCGATGGACACCGCATCCCCAGTCAGCGCCGTCTGCCCAAAGCGCACGAACTGCGACGCCGTCTGCAGCACCAAAACCGCCCCAATAAACAAACCGGCCAGCAGCACGATCGGCAGCGATCCCACGCCGATATCATCCATCTGCGTCAGTGTGTCCTGGAAATAATGCGGCCCGCTGAAGATATTCGTGAGCGACCGCCACGACAATAGCGAATAATCCTGCACGCCCAGCACAAACGTGCGAAAGGCATCCAGCAACACTACGCGTACCGGCGTGCGCACCTCCGCCTTCACCTCTGAACCGGTAACCTGGAGTGGAGCGTCTGCCACGTGTCCGTCTGCAGCCTTTTTTCTTGCCGTTCGTCTTGCCGTTACTCTTGCCGTTGTGGCGGCCGCCTTCTAAGGCGGGCGCCTTTGCGATTGTCCTTGCCTTTGTAGCGGCCGGGCTTTAGTCCCAGCGCCTGGCAAAGGCCAGCCCTTTAGCGGCGGGTCTTCACACCCGTACGTTTGCTTCTTCGAGCACACACCGCCAAACCGACGGGGCAGCCATAGACCGGCGCCTTCAGGTACATCCTACCGCCGCCATCCCGCCAAAAATTTCGCCGCGACGTCCGTCAAACGCCCCGCCGAAACTCCCGCCAAGCAGCCTAACCGCCCCACCCCATCGCGTCAAGCAACGTA
>DATFYV010000130.1:0-3389 GCA_035314845.1 Candidatus Acidiferrum sp. | reverse complement strand
TCGGCGTTCTCCGCGGAGGTATTGCGCGCGGTGGCCATTTCGCTCACCAGCAAATACTTGGCGCGCTCCAGCATTTTCTTTTCGCGGAAGGAGAGGGGTTTGCTGGTGCTGAGCGAAACGAGGCTCTTGAGGACTACCGCTACCTCGAGCAACGCGCCGGTGCGCATGCGCTCGGAGTTCTCTTTGAAGCGGTGCTTCCAATCGTGATGCGAATTTAGTTTGCCCTTTTCCAGGAAGCCCAGCACTTTGCCGGACTCGTTGGAACGGATCACCGAACGCAAGCCCACCGAAATTGCGTTGGTTTGCGGCACCATCACTCGCAACCCGCTGGAAACAATGCGAATCATGAAGTACCGTTCGGTCCTGCCATTCAAGATGCCGTAGCTGATCTGCTCTACAATGCCCACGCCGTGATTCGGATAAACCACTTTGTCGCCGATCTTGTAGTCCATAGCTTCGGTTGCCCCCCTGGAGGTACTACAAGGAGTGTATGCGCATTGTGCGGAAAGAGTCAAGATATATCCATTGGAATCAGGAGGTTAGGAAATTTTAGGTACCAATTTGGCAGTAGAATTGCATGGCGAATCGCGTTGTGATTGTTGCGGCGCGTTAATATGCCCCCGCTTCCCCTAGGCTCTCGCGCCCTGATCCAGCTTTCCGATCCGCCACAATCCCGTTATTTCTCCAGCATTTCGGCTGGTTTCCGCCGCTTCCGGCGTCTGTTGTAGACTCGGGATGTGCTTGTACTAGCGATGGATACCTGCGACGCGCGCGGCAGCGTGGCCCTGCTCGACGGCCAGAACGTCCTGGCCACTGCCATCCACGATAACGGCGAAGACTACTCAACGTGGCTGCTCCCCGCGGTAAAGCGCGTGCTCGACTCCGCGGGTCGCAAGCTGACGGATGTTGACCTGTACGCTGCAGCGGCTGGGCCGGGGTCGTTTACCGGCATTCGCATCGCTCTTACCACCGTGAAGGCGTGGAACGAGGTGTTCCACAAGCCCATCGCAGCTGTCTCACGCCTCGAAGCGCTCGCGATTCAAGCCGTTGGCTCCGCCGTAAGCAGTGCGGCACCGCCGACCTTTGTGGCGGCATCCTGCGACGCGCAGCGCGGGCAGCTCTACGCTGCCGTCTATCGCAGGCTCGGCGAGCGTGGCGAAGCGACCTCGGAAAGCCCGTGGCAAAGCGCATTGCAAAGAATCGGCGACGAGGCGGTAGTCAGCCCATCGGAACTGATTCGCTGGACAGCCGACCAGACCGGCGACGCAACCGTGGCGTGGGTCTCCCTCGACCCGGCATCCTTGGGGGCGGACCCAGGCTGGCAGGAACGTGCCGCCAAAGGCGAGATCCTTGAGCAGCTGTCTCCGGTTCTAGCTCCAGCGATCGGCAAAATCGCGCTGCAACTCGCGGAGCGACACCAGCTTACTGATGCACTTCTGCTCGATGCCAACTACATCCGCCGCCCGGACGCGGAAGTGAAATTCAAAGGCTACAGCAAGCCGGAAATCGCACCGCAGGAAAAGAAAGTCTTCGCTCACCGCATCCGCGCCTTTGAGCGTGCCGACGCGAGCGCCGTCGCCCAGCTCGCGGCCACTTCGCCGCAAGCCGCGCAGTGGCCGGAGAGCAGTTACGCGGAGATGCTCAATGCGGGCTATCGCGCTTGGGTGGCGGTCGCCGCGGACGGCGGTAGCAATGCCGGCGCAATCACGGGCTTCCTCATCACCCGCACGGTTGCCCCGGACGCGGAAATCCTCAATCTGGCCGTAGAGCCGCGATATCGCCGTACTGGGACTGCTTCTGCGCTGCTCCACGCCGCCATCGGCGAATTGGCCAGCGCCAAAGTTCAGCGCGTGTACCTGGAAGTTCGCGCCTCCAACTCCGCAGCCATCTCCTTCTATAAAAGACACTTATTCCGGGGCACCGGTGTTCGTCCAGCCTACCACCAGCACCCCGTGGAAGACGCCCTGCTCATGGAGCGAGCGCTCTAAGTTCTGCGCGGGCCATTCGCAAAGATACTCACAGCCCAGGCGGTACCAAACCATCTTCCTACTTGACGCCACGCCTCCGAGTGCTATCGTTCGCTCATGTAGCCGCAACGCCACAGTAACGAACTCTCACTCACAAGGAGGAGGACCGCATGGCCACAATCGCGCGCAACCCTCGGGACCTAGTGCTGGAATCGAACGCAGCCTACCAGAGACTCGCCGAACAACACCAACAGTACGAAGCAGAACTCCACAAAATCTCCACCTCGCAATTCCTCAGTTCCGAAGATCTCCTCGAAGAAATCAGGCTCAAAAAGCTAAAGCTCCACGTAAAGGATGAAATGATTCAATTGGCCGCGCGCCTGCAGCGCGATCAAGCTCCGCACTCGGAATAGTCCCGGGTCCCGGTCCCGATTCTCGAGCTGTACTGCACTTGGAACGAGCTGCTACGTTTGTATCCGTCGCCCGCCCCGCCTCTCGCTATACTCGCTTCTCGCCCACACCAAATTGCTCCTGCCGCTGTGGTATCTTCTCTAAAGCATGGTTCTTAAGCGTGGTTCGTAAGTATGGTTAAGGAAGGCTATTACTTCGGGATTCCGCCGCTCGTTCTGGGCGTGGTGCTGTACTTTCTGCACCTGACTCCCGCCGCGGTGATTCTGGTCCTGCTGGGCCTGTTCTGTCTTTCATTTTTTCGCGATCCGGAGCGCGTGATTCCCGCCGACCCGGGCGCTATCGTCTCGCCCGCGGACGGCCGCGTCGTGGTGGTCACCGACGAACAGCACGCCGGGCGGCCCGGCAAGCGCATCAGTATCTTCCTGGCGGTGTGGAACGTGCACGTCAATCGCTCACCCGCCGCCGGCACCATCACAGCGCTGGACTACAAGCCCGGAAAATTCCTGGCTGCCATGCTCGCCGCAGCCTCCGCGGAAAATGAACAGAATATCTTCACCATCGCAGTTAGCGACGCGCCCAGCAGCCAAGACCAAATCGTCTGCAAACAGATCGCGGGATACGTCGCCCGCCGCGTGGTGGCCTGGAAAAGAGCCGGGGACACCGTGGCCCGCGGCGAACGCATCGGCTTAGTGCGCTTCGGCTCGCGCGCCGACGTTTGGCTTCCCGCAAGCGCCAACGTCTTGGTCAAGACCGGTGACCATGTGGCGGGCGGCTCAAGCATTCTCGCTTTCCTGCCGGTGCAATCAATGGGATTATCTGACCGTCACACCGTATCTGCTCGCGCGGAGACCAATTTAATGACGGCAGGCCTGCCCAAGCCATGATCCCCGAAGCTGAACAGCAGGAGATTCCCTTTCAGGAGCGCCGCCTCAAGAATCCGCGCCTCCGCCGCGGCATCTTTTTATTGCCCAGCCTGTTTACCGCCGCCAATCTCCTGTGCGGCTACTACGC
>DATFYV010000129.1:0-3270 GCA_035314845.1 Candidatus Acidiferrum sp. | reverse complement strand
CGCTCCGCCCAAGAGGAAACATCGTGTTCGGCGCGAGCTTTACGATTGGCGCGGAACTCCCACGGTAAAAGGAGGAGAACAAGATGCATAACTTGGTAGTGAGCTGTTTGGTCGTTGCTTATCTCTCAGCGAACGTATACGCCATCGTGAAGGTGCGGGTTTTTGAGTTAGCCCGTTCGCGCAAGCATCTCCTACTCTATGGCGTCCCCTTCATATTGTGGGGCTCTCTTATCCTATCGGGATGCAAGCTCATGGAGATCATGCGCCGATTTGATGAATGGGCCGCCTGACCAGGCGTTCCCGATTGAAGAAAACAGGCCAATGCTCTCATTGTCGGCGAGAGACTATCGTCGTGATGACTCCTGATAAACGCGCTTGTGGTCATTGACAGGCCGACTCCCGAATTGTCGGCAACTCTTACCCCACCCGGATTATGGAAGGGTGCTCGTTCTGTCGCGCGTGCGCGCAGCCACGTGGACGCGCTGAAAAACCGGGAAGGGGTGCGCGAAAGAGCGAGATCGAGATAGCGGTCTTGGACGGACTCCGCGTAGCAAATGGGAAGCAGCGCGAGGAAAAGCAATCCCACCTGGATCATTTTCTCGGCGGAAATGCCCGAGCAGCGCACCAGGAGTTGCAAGCTAAATCGTTTCAGAAATGCTTTGACAGCGAGTCATCTTGTGATGAAACTTAGCGGCGGCAAAGCGCTTCTCCAGGAGCCTGATGAGCATTGCATTGCGTCACCGAAGACTGGCCGCTGTGTGCCTGCCGACCGCAGCTGTTCTGCTCCTTGCAGTACTCGCCTTGGCAAAACCTCAGGCCCAAAGTCTTGACGTGGTGATTGCCAATGGCCGCGTCATGGACCCAGAATCCGGGCTCGATGCGCCGAGAAATGTGGGCATCAGCGGCGGCAAGATCGTTGCCATTTCCGCCGGCGCTCTGCAGGGCAAAACCACCATCGATGCCAAAGGCTTGGTTGTCGCGCCCGGCTTCATCGATCTCCATGAACACGGTCAGGAGCCGCGCAATTACCAATTTCAGGCCCACGACGGTGTTACTACTTCCCTGGAACTCGAAGTCGGCACCGCCGATGTCGATTCCTGGTATGCCGCGCGCGACGGCAAATCGCTGATCAATTATGGCGTCAGCGTCGGGCACATTCCTGTGCGTATGAAAGTAATCGGCGATCCCGGCGACTTTTTGCCCAGCGGCGATGCCGCCCACCGCGCCGCAACTCCTCAACAAATCGCCGAGATGCGCAGGCAGATCGAGCACGGCCTGCAGCGCGGTGCGCTCGCCGTCGGAATGGGCATCAACTACACGGAGGCAGCTTCGCACCAAGAGATACTGGAGATGTTTCGCGTTGCCGCCAAATTCCGAACCTCCGTCCACGTGCACTTGCGCTACGCCGGGATGCTGGAACCCGAAAATGGTTTGACCGCGCTCGAAGAAGCGATTGCCGCCGCGGCCATCACTGGTGCGCCTCTGCATATTGTGCATGTCACCAGCATCGGTCTTCGCGATACGCCCCAATTGCTCGCCGCCATCAACGGCGCCCGCCAGCGTGGCATGGACATCACCATGGAGTGCTATCCCTACACCGCGGCAAGCACCAGCTTGCAATCCGCGCTCTTCGATCCGGGATGGCAGGAACGCCAGGGCATCACCTACAAAGATCTGCAATGGGTTAAGACCGGTGAGCGCCTCACCGCGGAAACCTTCGACAAGTACCGCAAAGAAGGCGGCAGCGTGGTTATCTTCAGCATTCCCGAGGAAGATGTGCGCTTGGCCATCGGCGATCCGATGGTCATGATTGCCAGCGATGGTTCGCGCTACACCGGACCGAAAGTCCATCCCCGCGGACAGGGCACATTTTCCCGTGTGCTGGGCCATTACGTTCGCGAAGAAAAGACACTGGACCTGATGACCGCGCTGCGCAAAATGACCCTGATGCCCGCGCAGCGCCTGGAGCAACGCGCTCCCGCATTTCGCGACAAAGGGCGCATCCGCGTCGGCGCCGATGCGGATATCACCGTCTTCGACCCACAGCGCATCATCGACAAAGCGACGTTTGAAGAACCGTTTCAATATTCCGAAGGCATACAATTTGTACTCGTAAATGGGGTCGCCGTAGTGAAAGACGGGCAACTGGTGGATGGCGTGTTTCCGGGGAAAGCGGCCCGCGCGCCTCTTACGCAATGATTTGCGGAGTGATGCGACCTTCGCAACCTTGAATTTTTGTATGTCGTTGCTCATAGGTCTCATAATCTTTACCATTCGCGAACAGCGAAACTAGGGAGCGAAAACTTTGCACCTAACTGCTGCTGATTGGGCTGCCATTCTTGCTTACCTTCTGGTGACGCTGGCGATGGGTTTGTACTTCCGCGGGCGCTCCGGCAAAAGCACCGAAGACTATTTTGTCTCTGGGCGCAACGTGTCGTGGTGGCTCGCCGGCACTTCCATGGTGGCGACAACCTTCGCCGCCGATACGCCGCTCGCAGTTAGCGGCCTCGTGTACACGCAGGGCGTGGCAGGGAATTGGCTGTGGTGGAGTTTTCTGCCTTCGGGCATGATGACGGTTTTTCTGTTTGCACGATTGTGGCGCCGCTCTGGCCTGATCACCGACGTGCAGTTCGCAGAGATGCGTTACTCGGGAAAACCCGCCGCGTTTTTGCGCGGTTTTCGCGCCGTTTATCTCGGTCTGCTCATGAATTGCCTAATCCTCGGCTGGGTCACCAAAGCCATGGTGAACATCATCAGCACCGCCATGGGCGTGAGCGATGCGAAAGCCTTGGCCATTTGCGTTTTCTTCCTGATGCCCTTCACAGGCATCTACGTTTCGCTCGGCGGTCTTTGGGGCGTGTTGTGGACGGATCTTTTCCAGTTTGTCTTGAAAATGGCGATTGTGATTGGCGTAGCTTGGTACGGCGTGCATGCCGCGGGCGGCATGCAGCAGATGCTCGCGACCCTCGCGGCGAAGCGCGCGGCGGTTGGCTCTGGCGCCAGTGACATCACGGCTTTGTTGCCGGATTTTTCCCGAGGCCTTACCGGCGAAGCGCTGTGGACTTTGCCGGTCATCACTTTCGTCGTACATCTCGCGGTGCAGTGGTGGGCGTTTTGGTATCCCGGAGCGGAGCCGGGCGGCGGCGGCTACATCGCCCAGCGAATTTTCAGCGCCAAGGACGAACGCAACGGTTTGCTTTCTGTGTTGTGGTTTAATCTCGCGCATTATGCATTGCGGCCGTGGCCATGGATTCTTACCGCGCTGGCCGC
>DATFYV010000128.1:0-12104 GCA_035314845.1 Candidatus Acidiferrum sp. | reverse complement strand
AACAACTGCAATTCGCCGCCAAAATAGCGCCCATCACTTCGCTGCAACCGCCTTATTCGATCATTCGCCGCGCCATCGAAGAAAAAACTCTTCCCGAGTGCGAGAAGCAAGCTATCGGCGTAATTTCCTACGCCCCCATGGCCAGCGGCCTGCTCACCGGCGCCATGACCCGCGAACGCGCCGCAGCCCTGCCCGCCGACGATTTTCGCAGCCGCAACAAGGAGTTTCGCGAGCCCCAGCTTTCGAAAAACATCGAACTGGTCGAGCGCCTCCGCAAAGTCGGCGAGCGCCACGGGGTAAATCCCGGCACCGTAGCCATCGCATGGGTCTTGCGCAACCCGGTAATCACCGGCGCGATTGTCGGGGCCCGCAACGCCAAGCAAGCCGAAGGCGTCATGCGCGCCGGCGAACTAAAACTAACCCCCGAAGAAATAAAGGAAATCGAAGGTGCAGCAGCCATCGCAGCGGCGCACTAGGGTTTTGCAGCGGCCGGGCTTTCCAGCCCGGCCTCGTACGCTTCCCCAGGATCAGCCTCCGGCGCCGCTTTAAGCGCGCAAATGGTCGGCCCGCCAATCCGTGATCAACATCTTGATGGCTTTGCCGTCGGCGACCTTTTGGTCCAGCACCTTGCGCGCCAGTCCCGGCAATTCCGCATCGCTGGCGAAACGCAAGGCAATTATTTGCCGAACGCTCAGTTCGCCTGCCCGCGCCAGCAAATCCGCAGGCAACACTCGCTCATAGCGCAGGCGCTCCTCCAGCCGGATGACTCGGTCTTGCACGCGCAGGGCAAACATCCGCGCATATAAGAAACCCAGGATCAGCGCCAATGCTGTGACCGCCGCCACCAGTCCTCCAAACGAGAATTCCGACCTTTTCCACGCGAAGAGAGTCCATACGAAGTGCCATACAAGAACGGGCAGAACGAAAAAGTGAAATGCCGGGACAAACTTCGCATGATTTTTGAAATTTTGCTGTTCCACTGGTAACGACCTCCATCGATGCTTCGAGTCTAGACCTTCCGGCCGCGATTATGCCATCGCCGGGTTAGCCATGCTTGACACCTTGGGCCTGACACCGCCCTCGTCGCCGCAGCCCGCGCATCCAATCGACAGCACGCACATCTAACTTTTTGCATGTAAAATGAATCTCATCAGCATCATCCCACTGGAGAATCCAATCATGGCTAAAGCAACCTGGGGAGGCAAGACCATCGCCGAAAGCGACGCCACCGTCGTCGTGGAAGGCAATCAATATTTCCCCCTCGAAGCCGTTAAGCGCGAGTTCCTGAAGTCCAGTTCCTACACGTCGGAGTGCCCTTGGAAGGGCACGGCCCATTACTTCCACGTCACCGTGGGTGGCATGCAGAATGACAACGCAGCATGGTACTACCCCCAGCCCAAGCCAGCGGCTGCGGAAATCAAGGATCACGTGGCCTTTTGGAAGGGTGTACGCGTAGACGCATAGAAATGGGCCACCGGAATGGCCTTTGGTCCAGGGCGTGCTGGACCTAAATCCAGCTTGCATCTTGCTGCAAATTCAGGGATAGTAACGCGGTTTCAGGGGAGACGTCTCCGCGCCTCAGTTCTACCTGGTACTCTTGTTCAAACCTGCTTCGAGGGAATCTAAACCCATGGCCTTTCTCTCGTTCCTTGATCGTGAGCACTCTGTTGCGCCCCCAGGCTACAGCCGGTGGCTAGTGCCCCCTGCGGCCCTGGCCATTCACTTGTCCATCGGTCAGGCATACGCCTTCAGCGTCTTTAAAATTCCCCTCACGCAGTTACTCGGCATTAACAAGTCCATCGCCGGCGACTGGAAGCAGTCTCAGGTGGCTTGGATTTTCTCCCTAGCCATCGTCATGCTCGGTCTCTCCGCCGCCACCTTCGGCAAGTGGCTGGAAGGTGCCGGCCCGCGCAAGGCCATGTTCGCGTCGGCCATGTGTTTCTCGACGGGCTTCTTTGTCTCCACCCTCGGCGTGCACTATCACCAGCTTTGGATAATTTATCTCGGATACGGCGTCATCGGCGGTATCGGCCTCGGCTTGGGCTACATTTCCCCGGTCTCCACCCTAATCAAATGGTTCCCAGACCGTCCCGGTCTCTCCACCGGCTTGGCTATCATGGGCTTCGGCGGCGGAGCCATGATCGGTTCGCCGCTGGCCGTGAAACTGATGGCCTATTTCCATACCTCCACGCATGTTGGTGTTGGCCGCACGTTCCTGGTCATGGGGGCGCTCTACTTCATCTTTATGATGTTTGGTGTATTTACGGTTCGCGTGCCGCGCCAAGGCTGGAGACCGGAGGGCTGGACCGCCCCAGCCAAGGCCTCCGACATGATCACCACCCATAACGTGGAGGTCAACACCGCCTTCCGCACCCCGCAATTCTGGCTATTGTGGGTGGTCCTGTGTATGAACGTCACCGCCGGAATCGGCATCCTCGAACAAGCTTCGCCCATGATTCAGGAACTCTTCAAAGGAGTGGTAAAACCCGTCGCCGCTGCCGGCTTCGTCGGCCTGCTCAGCCTCTTCAACATGGGCGGCCGCTTTTTCTGGGCTTCCATTTCCGATTACATCGGGCGCAAAGCCACTTACTTCATCTTCTTCGCCCTCGGCGCCGTGCTCTACTATTTCCTGCCACAAACCGGCGGCGACCACCTCAATAATGTGCGCCTTTTCGTCACCATTACTTGCGTGCTGCTTTCCATGTACGGCGGGGGCTTCGCCACCATTCCCGCCTACCTTCGCGACATGTTTGGCACCCACCACGTCAGCGCCATCCACGGCCGGCTGCTCACCGCTTGGTCCACTGCCGGCGTTCTTGGTCCCTTGCTAGTCAACCAAATCCGCGAGTCGCAGTTGGCTCAGGGCGTAAGCAAGGCCAGCGCTTATCAGTCCGTTTTGCACATTATGGCTGGACTTTTGCTCGTGGGCTTTGTGGCCAACATGCTGGTCCGTCCCGTGGCGGAAAAGTATTGGATGGCCGACCGCTCCCCCGCGCCGGCGCCACTCTTGACCCCCGCCAAAACCATGAGCAAGGCCGCGGCGCAGTAATTTTCGCATTTACGATTTCCGATTCAAGGAGCGCGCATCCATGGTCGACCAAGCGATTGCCCCAACCAAAAAATCTTCCCCCGCTTTGATCTTGCTGGCCTGGGTTGTCGTGAGTATCCCCGCCAGCTGGGGCATCTACAACACCGGGTTGAACGCCATGAAACTGTTCACGGAAACCTCCACCAGCATAAGCGGCAAGCCGATTCCCGCTCCGGCAAAGTAACCACAACCCGGTTCACGGTCGTCGTTTCTGAGCCATGGTCTTCACCTGGAATCGTTCCCATTCGCTCGGGGCGCTCCCGGCCCACGGTGGGCGAAATTTCCTCCCGCGGGATACAATAGCCAGATAAAATACTCCCAACGGTGCGCCCCCGAAATATTCCCACGCCGCGCCGCGTAGTGTCTAAGAGTGGACGGCTGGTTTCCAGCCGAAGGAGCAGGGCCCCGCATGTCGACCAGCACTACAACTCCAAAGCCGGACCTTGGTGCCTTGCGCATCCCGGACGCCCATCGCAAGCCTCGCAATACCGGCAAGCGTGTTGGCATCGTGCTGCTCGTTCTGGTGGTGTTGGCCGGGATAGGTGCTGCGGCCTATGCCTTCCGCAATACCGCGCCGGTGGTGGATGTGGCCACGGCTAGCAAGGCCGAGGCTGGCGGGCGCGCTGCCCTACTCAACGCCAGCGGATACGTCACCCCCCGCCGCCGCGCCACCATCGCCGCGAAAATCACCGGTCGCGTCACCTCCGTGCATTTCGACGAGGGCACCCACGTCCAGCAAGGCCAGTTGCTAGCCACCCTGGACGATTCCGACGTGCAGCGTCAGCTCGAATCCGCCAAGGCCGACCGCGACACCGCGCAAGCTGCCATCGCCGACTATGAAGTGCAACTGAAGAACGCGCAGAGGGAACTGGTGCGCGCAGAGAAGTTACAGGCAGCCGGGGTGCAGACGCAGGAGGCCTTGGATAACGCCTCCACGGCGGCGGATAGCCTGAAGGCCAAGATTGCGTTGGCAAAGCAACAGGTAGTCGGCTCGAAAGCCCGCATCGACGAGGCCCAGCAAGCCGTCGATAACACCGTGATCCGCGCGCCCTTCGCCGGTATCGTCGTCTCCAAAGATGCCCAAGTCGGCGAAATGGTCTCGCCCGTTTCCGCTGGCGGCGGCTTCACCCGCACCGGCATCGCCACTATTGTGGACATGAATTCCAACGAAATTGAAGTCGATGTCAGCGAGTCCTATATCGCTCGCGTGGTCCCGGACCAGCAGGTCACCGCGGTACTGGATGCCTATCCGGATTGGAAAATTCCCTGCAAAGTTCGTACCGTCATCCCCACTGCCGATCGCCAGAAGGCCACCGTTAAAGTTCGCATCTCTTTCATCAAACTCGACCCGCGCATCCTTCCGGACATGGGCGTAAAGGTCAGCTTTCTTGGCGACGAAGAGAAGCCTGTGTCCGGTGCTCCCGTGCCCGTCGCGCTCATTTCCCAGGAAGCCGTTCGCACCGAAGGCGACCAAACCATCGTCTTCCTGGTCAAGAATGACCACGCCGAGCGCCGCGCCGTGAAAGTCGGCGGCACGCGCGGGAGCGACACCGAGATTCTCGCCGGTCTCGCCCCCGGAGACACCGTTATCGTGAAGCCTTCCGCAACGCTAAAAGACGGCCAGGCCGTCGAAGTCAGAAAATAGGAAAACAGGAGCCCCTTTCCCATGGTCAAAGTCGACGGCAGTGGTGGTGCAGGTAGCCTCATCCAGGTGCGTGGTCTCGACAAGACCTACCGCCGCGGCGGCGAAGAGATTCACGTCCTGCAAGGCCTCAACCTGGACGTCAGCAAAGGCGAATTCGTGGCCTTCATGGGCCCCAGCGGCTCCGGCAAAACCACGTTACTAAATCTTCTCGGCGGCCTGGACGTCCCCACCCGCGGCAGCATCACCGTCGACGGCGACGAGGTCACCAGCATGTCCGGCGGCAAGCTCACCACCTGGCGCGCCCGCCACGTCGGCTTCATCTTCCAGATGTACAACCTCATTCCCGTGCTCACTGCCTTCCAGAACGTCGAGCTGCCGCTCCTGCTCACCAAACTTTCCAAAGCGGATCGCCGCAAGCACGTCGAAACTGCTCTCGGCGTCGTCGGGCTCACCGACCGCATGAACCATTTCCCCCGCCAGCTCTCCGGCGGACAGGAGCAGCGCGTAGCCATCGCCCGCGCCATCGTCGCTGATCCTACCTTTCTCCTCTGCGACGAGCCCACCGGCGATCTCGACCGCAAGAGCGCCGACGAAATCTTGAATCTTCTCACCACGCTGTGCAACGAGTATCACAAGACCATCCTCATGGTGACGCACGACCCCGCCGCCGCGGATCGCGCCGCCGCCACCCTGCACCTCAACAAAGGTGTCCTGGTGGAAGGGGTGGCCGTAGGGAGCCACGCATGAAGTACAGCCGCCTGATTTTCGCCAATCTGTTTCGCAAAAAGATTCGCCTTCTCCTGACTCTTGGCTCTTTCGCGGTAGCCCTGTTCCTTTTCGCCTTCCTCGGGGTGATTCGCGACTCTTTCGCGCGCGGCGCGGACGTCGCCGGCGCCGACCGCCTGGTGGTCATCAATCGCACCTCCATCATCAATCCCATCCCGCTCGCCGACCGCGACAAAATCCTCCGTATTCCCGGTGTCGCCAGCATCACCCATGACAATTGGTTCGGCGGCACCTACATAGACGAAAAAAACTTCTTTCCACAGTTCGTCATCGACCCCGAAAATCAGCGTCAGGTTTTCCCCGAACTCATCGTTCCTGAGGATCAATGGAAAAATTTTGTTGCCGATCGCCAGGGTGCCATCGTCGGTGCCGATCTTGTTAAGCGCTTCGGCTGGAAAATCGGCGACCGCGTCCCCATCAAAACCACCCTCTACGGCGGCGGCAGCTGGGAATTCAACATCGACGGCATTTACCACGGAAAAAATCCCAAAGACGACCAGACACAGTTCTGGTTTCAATGGGATTATTTCGAAGAAAAGGTGCCCGAGCGCGTGAAAGGCCAGGTCGGCTGGTACACCCTGCGCGTCAAGAGTGTTGACGACGCCGTCCCGGTGGCCAAGGCCATCGACGCCGAATTCGCCAACTCGCCATTTGAAACCCGCACGCAAACGGAATCCGCTTTCGCCGCCAACTGGGTCAAGCAGTTCGGCAACATTTCCTTCCTGATCCTGGCCATCGGCACGGTGGTTTTCTTCACCCTGTTGCTGGTCACCGGCAACACCATGGCCATCGCCGTCCGCGAACGTACCGCCGAACTGGCCGTTCTGAAAGCCATCGGTTTCTCGGACCTTTCCGTCCTATTCTTCGTCCTTGCCGAATCGCTGGTCATCGCCATCATCGGCGGCTTCATGGGCCTCGGTCTGGCCATTCTCGCCATTCCGTACCTGGCCGATGCCCTCAACGGCCGCCTTCCCGCCCTGGTGCTTACGCCTGAAGTCTTGGTTCTCGGCCTGCTCACCGCTCTGCTCGTCGGCGTCATCAGCGGTCTTTTGCCCGGCATCGGCGCCATGCATATGCGCGTCGTCAACGCCCTCAGGAGAGTCTGACGAATGGTTCCGAAAATTATCGGTGGATTTTTCGTCACGCTGCTGGCGATTGCCGCGTTGCTTATTCTCCTCGGCATCGTCCTTGGCTTGCTCGCGCCGTTCATCGGCAACGTACCGGTGTCCTACAATTTCCGCAGCATCCGCGCCCGCTGGACCTCGACCATCGTCGCCGTTCTCGGCATTGCCGGCACCGTCGGCGTATTCGTCGCCATGCTCTCGCTGGCCAACGGCTTCAAGGCCACCCTCGTGGCATCCGGCTCGCCCGGCAACGCGCTCGTAATGCGTGCTGGTTCTTCCTCCGAAATGATGGGCGGGATCACCCTCGACTCCGTTAAACTCGTGCAGGACGCCCCCGGCATCGCCCGCGACGTTGAAGGTCCGCTGGTCACGCAAGAAGTCGTCGGTGTGATCCCCTTTCCGCTCATCACCACCGGTACTGACGCTAACGTGCAAGTGCGCGGCGTCTCGCCCAACGTCCTGCGTATCCGCACCTTCGCCAAAATCGCGCAAGGCCGCATGTTCCAGCCTGGTCTCTACGAACTGCTCGTCGGAAAAAATGCCACCAAAACCTACGCCGGCTTGAAATTCGGCGATACCGTCAACTTTTCCGGCAGTACCTGGAAGGTCGTCGGCATCTTCGATGCGGGCGGCTCATCCTTCGACTCCGAAGTGTGGTGCGACTCTAAATTATTGAACGAAGTTCTCAAACGTCCGGACAACATCTTCCAATCCGTCACCGTGCATCTCACCTCGCCCGCCGCCTTTCAGCAGCTCAAGGATTCCCTGGTCGCCAATCCACAGCTGAACGTGGACGTCATGCGCGAGATCGACTATTACGCCAAACAATCCACCGCTATGACCACGCTCATTACCGTCCTCGGCGGACTCGTCGCTGCCATCATGGCCGTGGGCGCGGTATTCGGCGCCCTCAACACCATGTACTCGGCCGTCTCCGAACGCGGCCGCGAAATCGCTACCATGCGCGCGGTCGGCTTCTCCAGTTGGAACGTTATCCTCTCGTTCCTCTTTGAAGCCCTGCTTATCTCCTTCGCGGGCGGCATTCTCGGCTGCTTAGCGGTTCTGCCGATCAACGGCCTAACCACCAACACCATGAATTTCCAGACCTTCTCGAATCTGGCCTTCGCCTTCAAGATCACCTTCAGCCTGCTGCTGATGGGAGTCCTCTTCGCGCTCGTCATGGGTATCCTCGGCGGTGTATTCCCCGCCATCCGCGCTGCCCGCCGCCCAGTGGCCCAAGCCCTTCGCGATCTATAGTCGTCGCGACTCTTGTAGGGGCGCAGCTTTATCCTGAGCCTCGAAGGAAGGCTGCGCCCCAGCTTGCCCAGGCGCAAAAATTCGCCGACCTTTTTCTCGTTGGCTCTCTGAGCGAGAAAAACGCAGTACGAACCTAAATTTTATTGGTTGGGAAAAAAGTCGAACCTAAGCCGTAAGCGATGCCGCATTCGTCGTCGGCACATTCGTATCCGTATCCTGCCCGCCGTTCGTGGCCGTAGCTCGATACCGCACAATCAACAACGTTAAATCATCCGCCTGGCTCGCCCCGCGCGTAAACGTCTCCACCGACTCCAGCACGCACTTCTGCAAATCTTCCAGGGGACACTCCAGCCGCCCATTCAGCAACTCCCGCAACCGCGGCACGCCATACAATTCTTCCGCAGGGTCCATCGCCTCCGTAACCCCATCACTGAACAGCACCATGGTGTCGCCCGGCTCCAGCTTCAAACACACCGCGGTATACTCCGCCTCGGGCACCAGTCCCACCGGGAACGAGCCCTCCGCAAACGCCTCCTCCGCCACCCCCTTGCGCAACAAAATCGGCGAAGGATGCCCTGCGTTAATAAATTCCAAATGCCCTTCGGTATCCAAGATCCCAAAAAACATCGTCGCGTAACGTCCAACTTCGGCGTGCGAACACAAAAACTTATTCACGTGATTGAACACCAGCGCCGGATCCGTCCCCAACGACATCGCCGAAAGCGCCCCCTGCAGCATGGTCGTCAGCAGCGCCGCGCCCAATCCCTTGCCCGAAACGTCCGCAATCAAAAACGCCGTGCGATTCTCTCCCAGCGGAAACACATCAAAATAATCTCCCCCGACGGACAAGCACGGAAAATTAATCCCGCGTACCGAAAGATGCGGAAAATCGCGAAAGTCCTTGGGCAGAAGCGCTTGCTGAATATCACGCGCGATATTAATTTCCTGTTCCATGCGCTGCCGTTCGCGCTCGCGCTCCACCAGCCGCGCGTTATCCAGGATGCTCGCCGCGTCCGCCGCCAGCGCATCCAAAATCTGCCGGTCCAGTTTCGAAAATGCCGCCGGCCGCCGCGAATCCAGGTAAATCACGCCCAGCGACTGCCCGCGTTTGATGTTCACCATGGACTCATCGGTGTTCGCGCGCGACATCGCATACAGCGGAATCACCACCACCGACCGCAACCGCTGCGCCACGATGCTTTGCGCCACCTGCAAGTCCATGTCCGCCTGCGCCACGTCCTCGGTAATCACCGGGCTGCCTTGCCGCAGCGCCAGCTGAATCGCCGTCTGGCTCGGCGACAGGCTTTCCGGCGGCAGCCGCATCCCGCCCGCCCGCCGCGCATAGCGAACCTGCAATTTTCCCGCGGCATCCGCCTCCAGCAGCAATCCGCGGTCCGCATCCGTCACCGACACTGCGTGATCCAGCATCGTTCCCAGCACCGCATCCAGCGGCAACTGCGAATGCAGCAGCTTCGACGCCTCCAGCAGCATGTTCAGCTTGCGCAGCCCGCCGCCGCTGCTCCCGCTGCCCGGCTCCGAACTGGTAATCGTCTCAATCCGCGTCAGCAAATGCGGCAAATCGTCGCTGTTGGCCCCCGAAGACGAACGAAAAACAATTTCGTACGAATCTTCCAGCCCAAACGTGATGATGTCGCCGTCTCGCAACTCCCGGCTCTCGCACTTTTCGTTATTGACGAACAGCCCGCGCCGCTGCCCGCGGTCTTCAAGATGAAATTTATTTCCTTCGATGATAATCGCCGCGCACTCGCGCGAAATCCGCCGGTCGGAAAGTTGCAGATGGTTGCCCGTTTCCGCCCCGCGCCCAATCATGAACGGGCTCTGCACCACGCGCGCGTACCTCCGCGCCCCGTCCGGTGATACTACCTCGAGCACTGCTTCACCCGCTGCTGGTGTAGGAATCGCGTCAGACATAGCCGAACACACTCAGTCCCAAGCCCGGCATTGTAACACGCCCTTGCCCGCTTCCTGCCTCACGTTGCCTCCCTGACCACGTATTGCGCCGAAGTCCACTCGATTCGCACGATGACCACGCCGCCTTCGTTGACAGCTTCCCGATATTCGGAATACCATCCCCGCACCGATGCGCCCTTCCGCGCTATTCTTGCGTCCCTAGCAAACGTGCCGACCAATCCTTACGACAGCGTGCCCGGTCCCCCGAAAGATCCACCTGACGACCAGCTGCTGGATCGCGTCCCGGATTCCGCGCAAACACCTCCGCTGGAGATGGCCTATGTCCTGTTCACCGATATCGTCGGCTACTCTCGCCTGCCCACCGACGTTCAGCAACAGGTTGTCCACGGCCTTCAGCGTGTCGTTCGTCATACGCCGGAATTCCAAAACGCCGTAGCGCACAACCAACTCATTGGCTTGCCCACCGGCGATGGCATGGCCCTGGTCTTTTTTGGTGACCCGCAATCTCCCGTACGCTGCGCCGTCGAGGTCAGCCTGGCGCTGAAAAACCTGCCGGAAATTCCCGTGCGCATGGGCATGCACGCCGGACCCGTCTACCGCACCATCGACATCACCGGAAAAGAAAACGTCGCCGGCGATGGCATCAACATGGCGCAGCGCGTCATGGACTGCGGCGACGCCGGCCACATCCTCGTCTCCAAGTCCCTCGCCGACATCCTCCGCCAACTCAGCGGCTGGACCGGCGCGCTCACGGACCTGGGCGAAGTCTCCGTAAAGCACGGCGTGCGCGTTCACATTTTCAATTTGCTGATACAGGGCGTGGGCAATCCCGCGCTCCCACAGAAGCTTCAGAAAATACCTGAGCCGCAGCCTGCATCGCGCTCCGCAAAACATCGTTTGGCGCTGCTCGTCGCGCTCCTCCTGCTCTTCATTGCCGCGGGATCGGTCTTCTTCTATCGCGCGGCACTTTTTCCCGGCATGTTCCGCAAACCCACCGTCGCCATTCTCGGCTTCAACAACATGCGCCAGACTCCCGATACCGGGTGGGTCGCTACTTCGCTGGAGGAAATGCTCACCACCGAACTCGCAGCCGGCGACACTGTGCGCACCGTTCCCGGCGAGACCATCGCACAGGTCAAGCACGAAATGGCCCTTCCCGAGGGCGTCACCTACGGCCAGGACACTCTCGACCGTCTGCACAAACGCCTCAAATGCGACTACATCCTCTACGGTTCCATGGACGATCCCGGAACCAAGATGGGCGGCCGCGTGCGTCTTGACGTTCATCTCCAGAATGGCTCCACGGGAGAGACGATGTCCCTCACGGAATCCGACAGTGAACTAAAACTCTCGGGCCTCGCCTATCGCGTCGGTTCCAATCTTTGCTCCCATCTCGGTGTGCCCCCCGTCACCTCCGCGGACATTCCGCGCATTCAGGCCCGGGGGCAGTATTGGTCTCTCTACCCAAGTTCTTTGAATTCCTAACCGCTTTAGAATCAGAACGATCCGCGAAAATCGAACCTAAGCCCAATAGAATGAAAACGTTTCACGATACCCCCGGGGTGGGGTATCCTCAACATTCCCAGATTGGAATCCAGATTGGAAAAGGCGCAGCATCCAGCGGTACTCTTGCGTCGCCGCTGCAGGGGTGCCACAATCCGCAATCTGTGGTCTCTGGAAGATTGCTTCGCCCGGGCCAGGAAACTTGTTTGGCAGGCGCGGTGTCTAAGCAAATAGCGCGGTAGGACCCGCAAGCTATCCTCCGTGCAGGCGCGGACTTAGCAAGCGGGCTGGAAAGGCCGAAATTGTCCAATTGGGCCAGCGCCCTCTCGTGGGGCCGCGATGAAGCCGAACTGGTCGTCGAGCTGCAAGCCGGCTCGGAAACGGCCTTCGACTGGCTGGTCACCCATTACCACGGCCCGGTCTACAACCTCATTCTGAGCATGCTCGGCGACGTGGCCGACGCTGCCGACAGCACCCAGGAAGTGTTCATCAAGGCTTTCCGCGGCATCCGCGGATTTCGCCAAGGTAGTTCCCTCAAGACGTGGCTGTACCGCATCGCCGTTCGCGAGGCTTTGAATCACCGCCGCTGGTTCAAACGCCATCTCCAAAAAAATATCTCCATCGACGCCGAACCGGAAGAAGGCCGCGCGCACATCGACGTCGAAGATCTCGGCGCCTCGCCCTTCGAGCAGTTGGCCACCCGCGAAATCCAGATCGCTGTGCATTCCGCTTTGCAACAGGTTCCCGACGCCTTTCGCAGCGCGGTAAT
>DATFYV010000127.1:0-5041 GCA_035314845.1 Candidatus Acidiferrum sp. | reverse complement strand
TGGCTTGTGGCGCGCAAGGACTTTTGGTCAAGGCTCGGGCGAGCGAGGATCTGGTGACCGCCGTTTCCGCGTTGCTGCGCGGTGAAAAATACTTTGTGCCGTAATCGAGGCTCGTAGTGGCAAATCGCGCCCGTGGAGCAGCGGCTCGTCTTCGAAGTCCAGTAGCACCCCCGCATAGCAACCCCCCGCACCACGAAACACCTCCTTAGAGCGCGGCAGGAATTCAGGTGCAAGGAGTCGAAAATCCCTTGACTTTCGCTTTTTGTTCGCTATAGTAGCTCGCGGTAGAGGAAACGGGAAACGGGCGCTCCGCTGGCTCCATTGCCATACAGGCTCTCACGAGCTGGCGGGGCGTCCGTTAAAACCCGTGGCACCCGCGCTAAAGACGGGCCTCTGCAAGGAGCGGCTATGGAACTCTTTGTGGGCAGTGCACTCCCCAATCATCAGCATTCACAGGAGTTGGGTTGCCGGGCGGGCCGTATTAAGGAGCAGCTGCGGCGGGCCTACCGCAGGGCGGCGTGCTGGCTGGGTCAACGGCCCGTTTGGGTCAGGCGAGCATCCGCGGAGGCGGTTGCCTCGCGAGTGGCGCTGGTTGAGGAGTTGACCGGCGTGCAGCGCGAGATGCTGGCGCGGACCGGGATGCGAGTGCGGATTGGCGCGGGGCGCACCGTGACGGTCGCGAGGACCGCGTCGCGCGCGGGGACGAACAGCGATCTCTGCGTGGTGAATGGCGGCGAGGAGCGCGTCTTTCTTGCGCCGTTGCCATTGAGTTCGTTGGACGGATTGTCCGGCGCTTCGCTGGAAGTTTTGCGGGCGAGTGGACTCGTAACCATCGGTGAGCTGCAGCGCGTCCCTAAGGCGGCGCTGCAAGCGGAGCTGGGCGAGGTGGAGGGATTGCGTGTGTGGCGGAGCGCGCGGGGACTTGATAATCCGCGGAGTGCAACAGCCGGGCTGGCGGTTTCTGGGAGCGTGCGAAATGCGGAGATCCCAAAAATGGCAGCTGGGCTGCCGCACTCCAAGGCTTGGGGTGGTGTGTTGGGAGAGATGTTGCGGCGGCTGGCATTTTAGGCACGCTGCGGGTGGCGCAAGGGACACGCCGCCTGGTACGGGAGTTGCGGGAGTGGTGCCAACGGTCGCATACTCGAGTGGATGAGTTGCACGTTGCCACATTTGCAAACAAGAGAAAGCAGGCGAGCGGGTCGCGCGCTAACGGTGTGCGGCATCGCGGTACTCTGCCTGGCGCTTGGGTTTGCTGCGCGCGCACGCGCGGATGAGATCCGCCTGAAGGATGGCAACAAGCTGTATGGCGTGATTGTGGCGTATGAAGACAACATGTTCAAGGTACGGACGCCCTTTGGATATGTGCTGGTGGAGAAGGACAAGATCGCGGAGATCGTGCCTTCCACGATTGGCGCGGCGGACTCCAGTCCGGAAGCCAAGGCTAATGCCAAAAGAGATTTGACGGCAGCGACGAAGAAGAACGCACCGGCGAAGGCGGTTCACGCAGCACCGCCGACTGCTGAGCCAATGAGCGCGGCGGAGAGCGATGCGGCTTCTGCGGCGGCCTCCGCAGCGACCTCTTCAGGGGCCCCTCCAGGAACTCCAGCGGCCACGGAAGTCAGCGAGAGGACAGTGGATCCGGCGGTGGAGAAACGCGAGAAGACCGCTGCCATAATGGCCAACACCACGGTCAAGCCGCAATTGCCCGCGCCCGCGGCGAAAAAAGTGGTGGCGCCGGCCATCCGTCCCGCGGCGGAACCCGCTTTGCCCACCGGCGCGGCGGTAAGCTCGACGGCTGCCCCTGTCGCGCCGCAAGAGCCGGATGTTCTGCCGGAAGAGATTCGCGGCAATCTGTATGTCAATCATGCCAACGGCTTTACGATTTATAAGGCGCCGAGCTGGAATTTGATTGAGGATGCGCGTAAGGCGCTGCCGAACGCCATGGTGGCCATGGGCACCTTCAACGAATCGACGCTGCTGGTGGTGGGGAAAGAGAAAAACAAGGAAGCACTGGAGACGGCGGCGACAGCGGTCGAGCGTCGCTTGCGCGAGGTTTACGATAACTACCGGCAAATCTCGCGGCGGACGACTGCCGTGAACGGGTTGCCGGGCATCGAGTATCGCTTCCGCGGCATGGCCGACGAGCATGACTGGTCGGGAACGCTAGTGGTGCTGACGCGCAACGGCGAGACGTTTACAATCTTGGGTATGACTTACGCGGATACCGACCTGATTCAAATTCAGGAAAATGTAATCGCGCGTTCCATTGCCAGCCTGAAATTCTCTTCAGCCAATTCTGTGGCAAGCAATTGATGTGTCCGCCGGAATAGCGGCTGGAACAAAATTGTACGGTGCCGGGCTGGAGTCCGGCACCGATACCAAACACCTACATTTTACTGGTTAGTGCGCGGCGGCTTCGGCGGCTTCGTGGCCTTTGCGATGTTCGCGGATCATGGCGATGAGCGCCTGCGCGGCGCGCGGCAAGCTGCGGTCGCGGCGATAGACCAGGCCGAGTTCGCGAAACAGTTCCACGCCTTCCACATTGATGAGCTTTACTTCGCCGGCCTTGACCTGGTCCTTGGCAAAGCTTTCGCTAATTAACGAGACGCCCACACCGGCGGCCACAAAGCGCTTGATCATGCCGATGCTGGGCAATTCCATAGTGACTTGAATGCGCGAGCGGTAGGGGCGGAAGAGCTTGTCCAGCACCTGGCGGGTATAGCCGGTGCGCGGGAAAATCTGCGGCTGCGCGGCCACTTCGTCCAAGGTAACCTTGCCGCGGTGCGCCAGCGGATTGTGGGTGCTGACCATGAAGCGCATGCGGTCTTTATAAATGTGGTGGACCTTCAGGTTGGGAGATTTAGTGGGTAGCGTGACGATGCCTACATCCACCGTGCCGTCTTCCACGCGCTGCAAAATCTTGTGGCTGAAATTGCGGTAGATGCTGACGTGCACCATGGGATATTTGTGCTGAAATTCCGCGAAAATATCCGGCAGAAGATATAGACAGGTTGCTTCGTTGGCGCCGAAAACCACGCGGCCCTGCACCACGTCGCCGCGGTCAGCCACGGCCTGCACGGATTCATCGCGCAGGCGCAAGAGTTTGTCGGCGTATTCGAAGAGCACCTCGCCCGCCGGGGTCAGCTCGACGGATTTCGCCGAGCGATCCAGCAGCTTGGCGCGGTAGGCCTGCTCCAACTGGCGGATTTGTGCGCTGACGGCCGACTGCGACCGAAAAACCTTCTGCCCCGCGCGCGAAAAACTTTTGAGCTTTGCGACGTATACGAAGGTAGCGAGTTGGTCGAAATCCATGGGCAGTATGCTCGGCGAGAATTATATCGGATTCTGTCCGCCGAATGGGCTGTGAATTACATTCCTTTCAAATGAGCATCCCTGCGGGGGAGGGGTGCTTGGATAATGGTTGCGTTGAATGATCGGGTGACAGCAATAAAGTCTCCGGCAATGCCACCAAGTGCGGGCGCCAGGTATCTTCAATGGTGCCTTGAAAGTGGATGGGCTGGACGCGCAGCAACGGCAGGCCGCCGAGGCGCACCAGCATGCGGCGGGCACACGGGCTGCCGGTGAGATGCACGTGCTGCTCCAGCACGCGGCGCAGCCAGGATTCTTCTTCGTCGGTGATTTCGGCTAGATTCACGAAGTCGCGGTGCACCACTTCGTCGGCGCCCGCGCGCAACACATACGCCAGCCCCCCGGTCATCCCCGAACCGAAATTCATGCCCATGGAACCGAGCACCAGCGCCACGCCACCGGTCATATATTCGCAGCCGTGCTGGCCGAGGCCTTCGACTACCGCGAGCGCGCCGCTGTTGCGCACCGCGAAGCGCTCCCCGGCGCGTCCGGCAATGTACAGCTGGCCAGAAGTTGCGCCGTAGAGCACCGTGTTGCCCGCGAGCACGTCGCCGCGCCGCGAGGCCGCAGAGCCGGCGGAGATGCTGATGACTCCTCCAGAAAGACCTTTGCCGACGTAGTCGTTGGCTTCCCCGGTTAGCTTTAGCGTGAGGCCCGCAGCCAGAAACGCGCCAAAGCTTTGTCCCGCGGAACCGTGAAACTCGCGGCGGATTTCCGTGGCGAATTCGTCGCCGTTGCTGCGGCGGCGCATCACTTCCCCGCTGATGCCCGCGCCGACGCTCCGATCGGAATTGCGGATAGGCTGCGATTCGGGCTCGTGGTCTAGGGAACCGCTGAAATGTCGCGAGTCTTCCTGCGCCGCGGCGTGTACCGTAGGCGTTTGCAGCGGCGCGACGCGGCCGTGAGCCGAAATCGGCACGACCATGAGCGGATCCATTCCGGACCGCGCGGAAAGCCGGTCGTACCAGCCAGTCAACTCGCTGAGCGAACGCACACCGAGATTCGCGAGGCGCAAACGAATTTCATCAGCCAGGGAGCGGAAATATGCCACCACCATTTCCGGCTTGCCTTTGAAGCGCGCGCGCAGCGTTTCATCCTGCGTGGCGATGCCCACCGGGCAGGTGTTCAGATGGCACTGCCGCGCCATGACGCAGCCGATGGCTAGCAGCGACGCGGTGCCAAAGCCAAATTCATCCGCGCCCAAAATCGCGCCCAGAATAATGTCGCGCGAGAATTTGAGGCCCCCGTCCACGCGGAGAGAGAGACGTGAACGGAGGCCCGCGCGAACCAAAGTGTCATGAGCTTCGCGCAAACCGATTTCCCAGGGCAGGCCGGTATTTTTGATGGACGTTAGCGGCGAAGATCCTGTGCCGCCATTGTGCCCGCTGATGGTGATGACGTCGGCGCCGGCTTTGGCCACGCCGGCAGCGATAATGCCCACCCCGGAGCCGGAGACCAGCTTTACGCCAATGCGCGCGCGGGGATTTACAGCGCGCAAATCGTGAATCAGCTGCGCCAGATCCTCGATGCTGTAGATGTCATGATGCGGCGGCGGAGAAATCAGCGGCGTCCCGGGCGTGGCATGGCGAATGCGCGCGATGTACGCCGTAACTTTTTTCGCGGGAAGCTGGCCGCCTTCGCCGGGCTTGGAGCCTTGCGCCATCTTGATTTC
>DATFYV010000126.1:0-4676 GCA_035314845.1 Candidatus Acidiferrum sp. | reverse complement strand
GGCTCTTCGGAGGCAAAGACCAGGAGTTCGATGGAACGTTTGGGCTGAAATTCGGCGCGTTGCAAGGCACGGATAGCTTCGACGCCACCCAAGACGCCGACTACTCCGTCATATTTTCCGGCGTTGGGGATGGCGTCGATGTGCGAGCCGGTGCCGATCGCGGGAGCGTCGGGATCGGAGCCGAGCCAGCGGGCAAAGGTGTTGCCGATGGCGTCTTTGCGAATGCAGAGACCGGCGTCTGCGCAGCGTTCGTCCAGCCAGGCATGGGCTTTTTGATCGCTGGGTGTGAAGACCACGCGGGTTACTACCGGCGGTTCGGCTTCAGAAATAACAGCGAGGGTTTCGATTTCCGAGATGAGGCGGGGCTGGTCGATGGAGAGTTTCATTTTTGCGTGTGCGCCAGCGGGTGACGGTTCCAATCCTTGTAAATTAAATATTTGGCGGGGACCTTGCCGATAGCGCCGAACCACTGCGGGCACCACGGAGCCATCCAAATGAAGTCACCCGCAGTAACCGGGTACCAGGAGTCGCCGAGGCGGTAGATGCCACCGCCTTCGAGCATAAGCAGACCGTGCTCCATGACGTGCATTTCGACCATGCTGAGGGCCGCGCCTGGTTGGTAGAGCATGGTGTTTACGGCGAAGTCGAAATTCATTTCGTCGGGGAGCAGGTGGCGGACTTGGAGAGCTTCGTCGCCGTCGAGGGCTTCCGCGGGGACGACACTCTCTTGCGAAATGATTACTTGTGGCGCGGAGATGTTTGCCAGAGGCAGATAGGGCTTTTCGATCACCGCGAGGCGCGCCGGTTCGGCGGCGGTGATGCGGTGGGCGATGGCGGTTGGCAGATACGCGTAACCGTTGGCGCTGATAGAATTTTGTTTACCGGCTACGTTTAAGGAGATGACGCCTTGTAGTACGAAGATAAATCGTTGCGTCGGCGTGTCGCCTAATTCCCCGCCCTTTTCGAGTTCCGCCGTGTATTGCGTGAATCGGGCGCCTAGCGCTGCGCCAGTGTGCACGATGGCCTGGGCGTTTTTCATGCCGGGGAGGGTGATACGCACGAAAGTGTCCGGCGTGAGCAGCAGATGATTGGCTTGCTGCGAGCTGCGCGTGTGGCCGAGATTATGCACGTGGCATCCTTGTCAGGAATTCGCTGGATTCCGAAAGCTGTTCGAGAAGTTGTGTACCGCAGGCGATGGCTTTGGCGATGTCGGCGGCTTGCACGGTTTCCGAAGGGTGATGGCTGACGCCGCCAGGAGTACGCAGAAAGATCATGGCGGAAGGGACGCGTTCGGCAAGGATCATGGCGTCGTGACCCGCGCCGCTGACCATACGATGCGGCGGGCAGCCGGTGGCATGCATGGCGTGAGCGATCTGCTCGACTAAGAATGAATCCATGGGCACGGCACGCTGATCGAATAGCATTCTTGCGGCGACTTGCAATTCCCGACACCGGGCGATTTCTTCGGCTTGATGGGTGAGCACGTCAATGGCGTCATGGCGCACCTCGTCGGATGCATGGCGGACGTCGAGGCTGGCGCGCGTCTGACCGGCGATGCAATTGGTGGCGCCGGGCTTGGCTTCGATTACCCCGACGGTGGCGGCCAATCCCTGCAACTCGCGGGCTTCCTTCTCCACGGCGAGGATCCACTCAGCGGCAGCAGCCAGCGAATCGTAGCGCAAGTGCATGGGCGTGGTTCCCGCGTGATTGGCGCGTCCGGTGAAGGTAAATTCCAGACGGCTTTGGCCGGCGATGGCTTCCACGGCGGCGAGTGGCAGCCCCAAGTCTTCGAGCACCGGGCCTTGCTCGATGTGAAATTCCACGTAACCGAGGACGTTAGAACCCAAGCCGGCCTGAGGTATTTCCGAGGAGCGCAAACCGAATTTTTCAATGGCGGCGCGCACGGAAATTCCGTGGGCATCGCGGCGATTCAAAAGCTCTTCATCGAGGCGGCCCACCAGCGCACGGCTGCCAATAAAGGGCACGCCGAAGCGCACGCCTTCTTCTTCGGAGAACCCGAGAACTTCGATGGCGAAGGGGAGACGGCGGCCTGAGAGACTTTCGAGCAAGGCGACGGAGATGATGACTCCAAGAATGCCATCGTAGGCTCCGGCGTTCGGAACCGTGTCGAGGTGCGAACCGATCAGCAGGCGCGGCGCATCGGGCAGGCCGCCGGGATACAGTGCGCGAAGATTGCCGGCGGCGTCGATGCGCGCGGAGACGCCGAGCGGCGCGAGCCACTGCGCAATTTCCTGGTGGCACTGGCGCATGGGCGGCGAAAGAAAGGTGCGGCGCGTGCCTTTGGCATCCTCGCTGAAACGCGCCAGAGTTTGGCAGCGCGTCAGGACTTTAGCGGTGGTGTTTTCCGTCGCGGTCGGCAACTGCGGTCATCCTTCCCGGGAGATGCGCGCTTCGATGTAGCCGTGAGGCTCATCGATGGGGACAAAGATTTCGTTGCGATTGTCCTGGCCGAAGCGCGAGAGGTCCACCAGCAAGCAATGCAGATTGGGCATGCGCAGTTCGACGTCGGCGACCTGCGCAACATTTTGCAAAACGTTTTCGGCCATGGCATAAAGCGTGTGCTGCACGGATTCGCTCTTGTGGGTGGCGAACACGGTTAGGAGCGACTCGCGAATTTTGTGGCGCAGGCCGGCGAAGTCGGCGTCTGATTTGGTGTAGGTCCAGCGGGCACGCACTGCGGTGCCGAATAAGCGATCGCTCGATTCTGTCAGCGTGGTCAACGAGTCCTTTATATAGCCGGTGAAAGCGGAGTCGGCGGTTTTCATGATCACCAGATTTTCCAGCCCCGAGACCACCCGTAGCTCGCCGTTCTGTTTGCGCACCACGGAGGTCGTCTGGCGTTCACCGCTGGATTGCACGAAGGTAGTGGGATGCGCCTTCCCGTGAATATTCAGGTGCTCCCAAGCTTTGGCGCTCACGCTGACATCGCCTTCGGACACTTGCGGATTGCGGCGCAGCAGAAACTCCGTCAACTCCTTGGCAAAGTCCTCGATGCAGCCCGCTTTGGAGTCGCGTGCAACGGAGTACACGGTGTTCTTCATGGTGTCGGTGGGCAGGATTTTGCTGTTGTCGCCGACAGTGAAGCAACTGGCGAAATCGCCGCACAACAATACCTCCACAGTCCACTCGTCGAAATCGTTTCCTACCGCATGGCGCTTCACGCGCACCAGACGCACGCGCGATTTTCCGTAGCGGTTTTCTCGCAATTTCGCCATGTTCTTCAACTTCCCCGATAGGTAGTGTAACCGTTCGGGCTCAATAGCAAGGGAATGTGAAAATGCTCTTCGCCACTGCGGACTTCAAAGGTAATTTCCACCACCGGATACAATCCCGCAATTCCCTGTTGCGTAAAATAGGCGCCGGTGGCCAGAGACAGGCGATAGTGGCCCGGCGGCAAACGATCCTCTTCCGGCAAAAGTTGCGCGCAGCGGCCATCCTGGTCGGTGTGCGCTGCGCCAAGTTGTTGCCATACGCCATCGGCATTCTCGCGCTCGAGCCGCACGGGCACGCCCGCCGCGGGTTTTCCGCGCACGGTATCCAGAACGTGAGTTGAAATGCGCTTCATTCTTCGAGCCACTTTCTGATGCGAATTTGCGTGATCTGCTGCTGCTCGTCGGCGGCTTGGCGTAATTCCGCAGCCTCTTCATTTTGCAGCCGGCGGCGAAGAATGTGCAGAATTTCGTGCGGCGTTTTGCCCGTGGCGCACACAATGAAGATGCGCCCGAAACGCCGCTCGTACTCCTGATTCGCATCCGCCAAAGCGGTCTTGACGGCAGCATCACCGTCCGCGACCTGGCGCTGCTCCTGAGCGGACCATTCCTGCGATTTTGCGGCCGCCGTCGGCACGGCGCGGGAATCACCGATGCGCGGATGACTCGCGAATGCCTCCATCCACTCGCTGGGGTCTAAACTTTGCCAAATTTCCCGCGCAACCTGGAGCAGCGGCTCAGAACCGGCAAATGGCCGGCGCGCGGCCATCGCGCTGGCCCAAGCGTGTGAGCCGCAGCATGGCAGAATCGTGCGAGCGGCTTCGTCCTCCGTCATGGCGTTCCAATCCGTTAGCTTCTGGGTCATGCGGGAACTTCTCCCCCGCACAATTGCCGGAGAAACTCGAGCAGCAGATTCCCAGCAACCCAAGCACGATACCCAGCAGTAGAGCGAATGTCGGCAATGGGAGAGATTTCCTCGGCAAGCCGTTGTCGCAGCTCCCGCCCGGAAAGGGAATCGATTTTTTTCCCGAGCAGCGTCGCTTCCAGTTTTTTCAATCGCAGCGGCACCGGGGCCACGCTGCCTAGAGAGATACGCACGTCCGTGATTGCGCCACGAGTCAAAGCGCCCAATCCGGCGAAGGAAATTTTGGCGATGGCCTGGGCCTGGCGAGCGCCAACTTTGCGCGTAAAAGAAACAAAGCCTTGGTATTTCCTCGGCAGATAGATGGCGCGGATCAACTCATCGGGAGCCATGGCGGTTTTCTTATAGCCCAGGTGAAAATCGCTATAGGCAATGCGCCGCTCGCCGCGCACGGAGGTAAGCAGCAACTCGGCGTCGTAAGCCAGCAGCGCGGGAAGCGAGTCGGCGGCGGGCGAAGCATTGGCAATGTTGCCGCCCAGCGTGCCGCGGTTCTGGTTGGCGATGCCCCCGGTCCAGGAAGCGGC
>DATFYV010000125.1:0-11698 GCA_035314845.1 Candidatus Acidiferrum sp. | reverse complement strand
GCACAATCTGTGGATCGTCGATGTCGCCAGCGCAAAAGAACGCGCCATCACGCATGGCGGCACCGAAGAAATTCGCAAGGGAGAACTCGACTGGGTCTATCCCGAAGAACTGGAAATCAAAACCGCCTACTGGTGGGCGCCCGATTCTTCCGCCATCGCCTATCTCGAACTGAACGAAAGCCAGGTTACGCAATATCCGCTGGTGGACTTTGCTTCCTACAGTGGTGAAGCCGAGCTCGAGCGTTTTCCCGTCGCGGGAGGGAAAAATCCCGTAGCGCAAATTTTTGTTGTCTCGCTGAAAGGCGGTGAACCGCAACGCATGGACACCGGCGAAAATTCCGACATCTACCTCGCGCGCATGGACTGGTTGCGCGACTCAAAGCATTTGGCCATTCAGCGTCTCAATCGCCCGCAAACGGAAATCGATCTGCTCATCGCCGATGCCGCCAATGGCAGAAGCCGCGTAGCGCTGCACGAAAAAGATTTATACTGGATCAATCTCAGCGACGATCTTTATTTCCTGCGCGACGGCAAGCGCTTCCTCTGGTCCAGCGAACGCTCCGGCTACCGCCATCTCTATTTGTACGACTTGCAAGGCCAGCAACTGGCGCAACTCACGAAAGGGGGCTGGGAAGAAACCGGGCTCGACGGCGTCGACGAATCCAAAGGCGCGGTGTATTTCACGGCCACGGAAAAATCCGTTATGGAACGCCACCTTTACCGTGTCGCTTTGGACGGCTCGGGATTCACCCGTATCACCAAGGAAGACGGCACCCACCGTGCCATCATGAATGCTGCGGCGGATAAGTTCATCGACACGTATTCCAATTCCGTGACCCCGCCGCGCGAGGATTTATATAGCGTGGAAGACGCGCACATTGCCACGGTGCGTGAAAATAAAGTCGCGGAACTGGCTAACTACCACCTGTCGCCCGTCGAATTTCTCTCCGTTCCGTCGCACGACGGCATCAAGCTCAACGCCATGATGATCAAGCCTCCCAATTTCGATCCGACAAAACGCTATCCCGTGCTGGTGTACACCTATGGCGGTCCTCACGTGCAGATTGTGCTCAATGCTTGGGGAGGGGCGAATTTTCTGTGGCACGAGCTAATGGCCCAAAAGGGCTACATTATTTTTGCGCTCGACAACCGGGGCTCCGCCGGGCGCGGCCACCTTTTCGAAGAACCCATCCACTTCCGCATGGGCGCGCAAGAACTCTCCGACCAGCGCGATGGCGTGGCCTACCTGAAAACGCTCTCGTACGTGGACCCTAAACGCGTTGGCATCTGGGGAGCGAGCTACGGCGGGCATATGACCTTGCATGCCTTGTTCGAGGATCCCGAGGATTTCAAGGCGGGTTTTGCGGGTGCTCCCGTAACCGATTGGCACTACTACGATTCCATCTACACGGAACGCTACTTAGGCTTGTTGCCGCAAAACGAGGAGAGTTATCAAGAATCTTCACCCATCGAAAAGGTAAAACAGTTGCGAGGCAAGCTACTGGTGGCGCATGGCACCGGCGACGACAACGTACACTTCGCGAACACTCTGGCGCTGCTCGACGCCGCCATTGCGGTGGGCAAGTCCATCGAGGTCATGCCCTTCCCCGGACTCGGCCATGGCATCAACGATCCGGGCGCCCGCCGCTTGATGATGCAGCGAGCCACCAAATTTTTCCTCGATAACTTGTAAGCAATGCGACGGGGGTTTGGTGCGCGCTAGCGCCGCGAACCTTGGCCGCACCCGACGAGAAATTCAGGTCGAAGAATCAGTAACTTGCCCTGCATACCACTGACTGGTACGCGTAATGCGCTGGTCCAACAGAATCGCCGCGAAATAAGCGCACGCTCTGCGTTCTGCCGCGATCCACGGATTTCTCTCACCTCCGGGCTTGGGCAAGAGCTTTTCCGTCACTCCCAGGAGACGATCGTACAGACCGACAATTATAAGTTTTCGGTCACCGCCACGCTCCAGCTTGGGGCACACCCGCAGCAGCGCGCAAACCACAGCCAGCGACTGTTCGCCGTGCGGTCCGTCGATCCACTCTCCCAACTCGCGGGTAGCGTCGGAAAGTTTGTGTTGCGACGCCGACCATAGCAGCGCCCGCCAGTATCGGATGCCCAGATACAAGGTCAGAATACTGGCCAGGACGAGAACCAGCAATTCGTGCACTTACCACACCCCTGCAAGTTGTTCCAGAGGGATACGCGCCTCTTCAGAAACCCAGGAAAAGGTATACGCCAGCGAAACGGGCAGGCACGCACCCATCATGGGCGATAGATAATGCAACGCGGTTAACGCCGGAAACAACGATTGCAGCGCCGAGGCCGCCGATTGCCCGCCAAAGTAAATGCCGAACGCACTGACCAGCAGCACCAGGCGCAACCGCGGATCGCGCCGGCTCAACAGCAGCACCCACACCAGGTAGGTCATGACCATGCCCGTGAAGTACAAGCCGCCGCAGAACTCTCCGGCAAAGTGCGTCGCCAGCACTTGGTGTTTCACCAGCGTAATGGCCGCCGCATAAAGCGCGACGGTGGCCAGGATTATCAGCGTCAAAGCGCGCAACCGCCCGCTGCGTTCCTGCTCGCGAAAAATCCGCGCGCACAAGCCCATGATGGCCAAGAACATCAGCAGGGTCAGCACCGCGTCGCTGTAGTAGTAATAATAAATATATTCGTTGGAAGTGAAACCGTAACGCCGCAGAATGACGAAACTCAGAATTTCATCGATCGCCAGGGCCGCCACATACAGCAGCAAGGCGCGGTGCCGCCACAATGTCCGATCATGGGTCGCCCACGCCAGCACGAAGACTTCCGCTAGGAAGCCCGCCAGCCACACCACAAAGTCAAATGGGCCAAGCATTCCACTCCGAAAGAGGCTTGGCCCGTTGGGTGACGGACGACCGACATTAGCGCGTCGGCGGCTGCGTTGGGGGCGGAAGTGGCGGAAGCGGCGGTTGCGGACGGGATCCCTGAGCCGTGATCACCGGCAACTCGTTATTTCCGCGCCCCGCACTCTGTACCGCACCGCGCCATGCCAATCCCGCAACCACGACCAACAACGCCAGAGCCACTACTGAGAGCCACTTGTTCATCACTGCCTCCTCGTTCCCGGTTGGGACGAGGCACGAGACTACTCAGTAGAAACTCCGCCGTCAATGGCCGGACGGCCAGCCTCTAGCCCGCGACAATACGTGCCTTTCTGGCCCTCGTCAAGGCATTCTCTTCGCTTCGTCCGCTCCTACCGGGATATTGGTATGGGCAGAGCCGCATACTTGTGCGTAAATACATCGGCAGCCCGGCGTCCCGTTGTGTGCCGCCTGTCACACCCTGCAGTGTCGTGGGGCGGGAAATTCCACGAAACGCTTGCGATATCGTTGGACTTCTAGAATAATCTACGGGCGCCGACATGGACTGCGGGGAGGCACCGTTTTTCGAGTACGCTGCGCTTCGCCGGAGTCTTCATTCAGCTGCCAGCGACTTTGGCAGCCGAGCCTGGTGCGTGGAATAATGTGTCACCGAGTCCGCCAGAGCCATCGGGGTGAATCTGGGCGGGCGCGAATCCCAAGGGTTTTGCAACACGAAAAGTTCATTGGAGGAACAAGATGCGTAAGTGGTTTACGATAGTGTTACTGGGTGTGTTTGCGGTCCTGCCCGCGCTGGCGCAGGAACCGAGCAGCAAGTCCACAGATACTGACAGCACTGCAACGGCAACTTCCGAAAATAGCGCTGCAACTCCAGCGTCGGCCAGCGGCGCTTCCAGCATCGTTCCAGCAGGTTCCAATATCTTCGCGGTGCCCATGCCGCCGCGCGCCACGCCTTTTCCGGCGCCCGCACCGAGCCTCGGCAGTATCGCCGAGCCAGTCGGAAAGTTGACGCCCAAATTCGAGCTGGCGTTCTTGTTTCAATATGTGAACTTCTCGCCCGGCGATCCTTTCAAGAACTTCAATTCCTTCGGCGGCTCAGGCGAAGTGGTGTACAACCCCACTCCCTATCTCGGCTTAGTGGCGCAAGGCGCAGGCTATACTTTTACGCGCGATCTATCCCCCATTGCGTCCTTGAATCCCACTTTGCCGAACCCAGCCTCCGTCGACGGCGGATTTAACACCGTGCTTTTCGGTCCCCGGCTGAATTACCGCAAATTCGACCATTTCGTACCCTTTGCGGAGTTCCTCATCGGCTTCGCGCACGCTGGCGGCGTCGTGACTGGCGGGGGCTCGCAATATAGTTTCGCGCTGGCCGCCGGCGGTGGTGTGGATTTGGTTCTCTGGAAGAATATCGCCTGGCGTATCGCCGAACTCGACTACCTGCAGACCAATTTTACCGGAGCGGGCGTGAACGGCAACGCGCGCCAGAATAATTTCCGCGCTGGCACGGGCGTCGTTTTGCGCTTCGGCTTCGCCGCACCGCCGCCTCCCCCGAACCATCCTCCGGTTGCGGCTTGCTCTGCCAGCCCCACCTCCGTCTACGCCGGCTCCGGCGACAGCGTGCAAGTGCACGTCAACGCCAGTGATCCGGACAACGATTCGCTCACATATACTTACACCGCCACGGGCGGCACCGTCAGCGGCACCGGGCCCGACGCGCGCTGGTCCTCTTCCGGCCTGGCCGTCGGCACCTACACCGTGAACGCCAAGGTCGACGACGGCAAGGGCGGCAGCGCCACCTGCGCCGCGGACATCGCTGTCCAGACCCCGCCGAATCATCCGCCCGTCATCTCCTGCTCCACGGACCGCAGCCCGATCCTGCCCGGCGAGCGCACCGGCATCACTTCCGTGGCCAGCGATCCCGATGGCGATCCGCTCACCTATAGCTACTCCACCACCGGCGGCCAGATCAGCGGCAGCGGTCCCAAGGTGCAGTTCGATTCCACCGGCTTGTCGGCGGGCAGCTACACCGTCACCTGCGCGGTAAGCGATGGCCGCGGCGGAAACGCCAGCTCCGCCACCAACGTAGACGTGCAACAGCCGCCTCCGCCGCCACAAGCGACCAAGGTCGGCGATTGCGGCTACACCAAGCCCGGCGCCTCGCGCTTTGACAACCTCTGCAAGCGCGTCGGCGATGACGTGGCCTTGCGCCTCAAGAATGATCCCAATGCCAAGGTCGTCATCGTCGGCTTTGCCGAAAAGAAAGAACCCAAGGCCGAGAAGCTCGCTGCGCAGCGCGCCGAACTCGCCAAGAAGTATCTCGGCGAGAAGGGCATCGACGCCTCGCGCGTCTCCACCCGCGTTGGTGAAGCCACCGGCACCGGCAAGGAAGCCCGCCGCGTCGACTTCATCTTCGTTCCCGAAGGAGCGACCTACTAAGCCGATTCCATTCGGCCAATGCCGTTGACCAGCAGGCTCCGGGGGAAATTCTCCCGCGGAGCCTGCTTCATTTGTATCTGCCTTTCCGCATTTCAGGGCCGCTCGATTTCACCAATTTTTCGGAGCCGTCTATTGTTAACGTTCGTCAGCGTTTTCCAGCTCGCTCCGGCGTCGATGCACCGCGCGCGAGCCGGAGTGGTTGTCTTCCTCCTTCTCGGGATGCTCTACACGCTGGCCCCACCGTCCTCCGCTCAGCAACCAACCTGGCAACCCATCGGCCCCCCGGGCGGCAACGCCATCTCCTTGGCCCTCTCGCCGCAAAATTCCGTGTACTTGGGAACCGCCGACGGTCACATCTTCTATTCGGCCGATGAGGGTGCGCACTGGACGTTGCGCGGGCGCGTCGGAGCTCGCCAGGACGCAGTAGTCCAAAGACTCCTCGTGAATCGCCGCGATGAAAATGACTTGCTCGCCGCCGTCTGGTTTCAAGACCTCGCCGCCGGCGGCGCGCTATTTCGCAGCAGCGATGCCGGCCGTACCTGGAGCGTCGCCGGCTTGTCCGGCGAAATTGTGCGCACGGTCGAGCAATCCCTCAGCGACCCGCAAATTTTTGTGGCCGGCGCGCGCAGCGGCGTATTCCGTTCCACGGACGCGGGGCAATCCTGGCTGAGAATTTCCCCCGTGGGCGATCCCGAACTGCGCAACGTCGATTCCCTGGCCATCGATGCCCGCGACCCACAAATTATTTATGCCGGAACTTACCACCTGCCTTGGAAAAGCATCGACGGCGGCAAAAACTGGACCGCAATTCCCGCCGGCATGATCGACGATTCCGACGTCATGAGCCTGCGCGTCGATGCCACCTCCTCCTCCCGCATTTTCGCCAGCGCGTGCTCCGGAATCTATCGCAGCGAAAACGCCGGCGCCCTCTGGACCAAACTCCAGGGCATCCCATACTCCTCGCGCCGCACAGAGGCCATCGTGCAAGACCCGCAGAATCCTCAGGTCCTGTACGCCGCCACGACAGAGGGCCTGTGGCTCACGCGCGATGCCGGCGAATCCTGGACGCGCACCACCCCGCGCGATTGGGTCGTCAACGATGTGGCTGTGCTTCCGCAGGGCAGCGCTCCGGCCCCATCCGCCAGCCTCCAAACATTGTCAAGCCGCATCCTGCTGGCCACCGAAGCACAAGGCCTGTTACTTAGCAACGATGCGGGCCTGAGCTTTGCCCCCGCCAACGAGGGCTTTTCCCACCGCATCACCGCCGGCCTGGTAGGCGACCCGCGCGATCCCCAGCACCTGCTCGCCTGGATGCCCAGTTCGCCCGACCCTTTGCTAGAATCCCGCGACGGCGGTTCGCACTGGCAGGCCCTGCCCGGTACTTCGTCCATTAAGGCCGCCGAGATCGCGCGCATCTTTCCGGGCGACAGCGGCTGGTGGCTCGCCAACGCCCATGGCGCTTTATTTTCTTACGACGCTGCGGACGCTAAGTGGAACGCTTTCCGCTACGCGTCGCCGCCAAACAGAAAAGCGTCCGCCTCCCGCGCCGGCACACACGGACGACCGCGTGTCCGGCCTCCCGCCACGGTTTCCCCGGCCGCGCCGCCGGTCTCCGCTGCGGAAGTCTACGATCTCCGCACCGCCGGTGCCCTCGTCTATCTCGCCACCGCGCAAGGGCTGTGGTCCGCAAATCTTGGAGAGAGAATCCTGCGTCCGCTAACGCCTGGCGTACCGCAAGCCTCCATGCCGGCTGCTCGCGGAACAGACCGTCCAGCGTTAGCCAGTTCGGCTTTAGAGAGTTCCGCCGAGACCAGCGGACGTTTGTGGCTGGCTGCGGGCGGGAAAATCTTGTTTTCCCCCGATGCCGGCAAGGCCTGGCACGAGGAACCCCAGACCATCGCTGCGGACCTGACCGCCACGGACGTGCGCTGGCTCCGCGAAATACCCGCATCTGCGGCAAGCGATTCCGCTAGCGGAGCGCTCAGTGCCAACGGCGCGCTCGCTGCCACCCCCCAAAACCCCGCAAGGATATTGCTCGCCGCGACCACTAAGGGCCTATACCGCCGATCCGCCCCCAGCGGCGCCTGGCAACTGGTGCAAAACGGCCTGCCTGCCGCCGAACCCGTCGCCTATTTCTTTCGCGGGACTCTCTGTCTCATCGCCCTGCGCTCGGGCGGACTGTATCTCTCCGACGACTCCGCGCAAACCTGGGAGCGCCTAGACTCCGGTCCGCTATCCGGCCAATTCACGGGCGCAGCCGCAACCGCAAACGGCACGATCGTAGCTGCCTCGCTAGCCGAAGGGCTGCTCCGGGTGGCAGCAATTCGTTAAAGAGAAGACTTTCTCATTCAACTCCTTGGTCATGACTATTGACTGTTACTTACTCTTCTGTTAGCTTGTAACTAAATTAGGAGACTGCTCCGCCGGTGCCCATGCCGCTGCCCCTGGCCAATCCGCCTCCCACGCTGTCGCGGCCGTCCCAACTGCGCACTCCTGGGCCTTCCATTTGCTTCCAAAGCCCAGCATGCCATCCACGGCCAAATGACCCTCCTCAAATCTCTTCCTTGGCAAGCTCCCCGAAGGAAGACCATGCCTGGTCCGAAATACGATCCGCGCCCCGGGGAGGGAGCAGGACTTTCCCGCTCCCTCCCAAAATGGCGCCGAGTGCTGAATCGGCATCTGTCACTAAAAATGACACATCGTTGCTTTTATCGCCATTACCCGCCTCCCGCTGTCCCGAAATGAAACCAAGCATGCTCTTCGGTAAACTGGGGGAAACAGGTATTTTGTGGGTAATTAGGGCATTTTCCGTTTTGGAACTCCAGGTGCAGCACCTTAGTGCTCCGTCGGTACCGAGACAGAAGGGATTTCCCAGATGAGCGACGAAACGCTTCGTTTTCAGTCCTGCCGCAGCGCCACCGCCCTACTGGACATTCCGCAAGCTTTGCGACCGGGCGCAGCGCCCGCCTTCGTGCGCGAACTCCCGAAACGCGAGGTAACCGCCATGAACCTGCTGATCGTCGACGACGAACAGTTCATCCGCGAAATGTGCTCCGAGGTCGGCCAGCAGCTGGACATGAAGGTGACTGCCGTGGCCACCGCCGAGGAAGCCGCCGAACTGCTCGAATACTCGCCCATCGACATCGTGCTCACCGATCTGCAATTGCCGGGCACCAGCGGTTTGGCGCTGCTCAAACGCGTTCGCGATCTCTATCCGGAAATCGCCCTCATGGTCCTCACCCAGTACGGCACCATCGATTCCGCAGTCGAAGTTACCCGCCTCGGCGCCGTCGACTATGTCACCAAGCCCTTTCGCATCGAAGAGCTAAAGGCCCGCCTAGTGCGCGCCGCGCACAGCGTGGACCTGCAGAGGGAAAACCGCCTCCTCCGCGAACAGCTGCGCACCCGCCCCGGCTTCGGCAGCTTGATCGGCCTTTCCCCCAAGATGGAGAGCGTTTATAAGGTCATCGGCAAGGTCAGCCAGCACGACTATCCTGTTCTCATCCTCGGCGAGAGCGGCACTGGCAAGGAACTCGTGGCCCGCAGCGTGCACTTTTCCAGTCCCCGCAAGGAACGCCCCTTCGTCCCCGTGGACTGCTCCTCCCTCACCCCCACGCTCATCGAATCCGAACTCTTTGGCTATGTAAAAGGTGCCTTCACCGGCGCGGTGCAGTCCAAGCAGGGTCTCCTCGAATCCGCCCAGGGCGGCACCCTCTTTCTTGACGAAATCGGCGACATGCCCGTGGACATGCAAGCCAAACTCCTCCGCGCCCTCCAGGAACACGAGATAAAACCCGTCGGTTCCACGGAACGCAAGCACATCAACGTTCGCATCATCGCCGCCACCAACCGCGACCTCGAAGCCGCCATCCGCTCCAGCGCTTTCCGCCAGGATTTGTACTTTCGCCTAAACGTGGTGCAAATCAAACTTCCGCCCCTGCGCGACCGCAAAAACGACATCCCCCTCCTGGTCACCTCCTTCCTCGAGAAACTCTCGCCTCCGGACGTCCCCCCGCGCACCATCTCCGAGGATGCCATGCGCCGCCTCATCGCCTACGATTGGCCCGGCAACGTCCGCGAACTGGAAAATGCCGTGGCCCGCGCCGTGGCTCTCGGCTCCGGACCCATCGTCTCCGTGACTGACCTGCCTTCCAATCTCCAGTACCCCACCAGCGAACGCATTCCCGAAAGAGACGAGCTCCTGCCCCTCGAGGAGCTCGAGCGCCGTGCCATTCTCCGCATGCTCCGCGAGACCGGCGGTGACAAGCTCGCGGCAGCCCGCCTCCTGGGCATCGGCAAAACCACTCTTTACCGCAAGTTAAAGCAATACCACATGGATCAGCCTCCGTCGCCCGGACGCGAAGCCGGTGCCGCCGCCAGCGGCTAATCTCTCTGCGCTGCCCTGCCCCGCCGCAACGCAATGGCCCCTCTGCGCAACTCCCGCTCCGGGATCCCGCTGAAGCCTTTGTTTGCCGGACCGCGCAGCACTACGCAGTTTCTATCTTCTTCGCTCTTCTTCTTCGTATTTCTCCTGTCGCGCCAACCCCTCCCTACCGCAGCTTCCGGCGCACTCGGTTCACTCTGGGAAAGGCTCCCCGAGTTGTCTCGACATGGGCTGGAACATGCCCTTGTGGCCATGCGTGAGACGGCCTTCATGTAGTTGATTCTGCGGACTCTGCGACATTTCCATGCAGTTGGAAACGGCAATGCAAGAGACCTCCTCCGAACGTCAAGCGAGGCCCGGCGGCGCAACGCTCTGCGTGCTCCAGACGCTCGATATTAGCGGGAAGCCGCGCGGGTGTTCGCCGCCTTTCTTCGCACGGCGGTTAAGAAATTTCCCGCGCTGCGGCGGCGAGCAGCAGTTAGTTCGGAGAATCAAAAGCGGTGAGCCTTTGGGGCAGAAAACGGGATGCGCTGGGAAGCGCTCACGAACTCGCGCAGCATGCTCCGCGCGCGAGCGCACCCCATCTCTGCCGCCAAGCAGCTCCCCGCGGAGTCGCTCGCGCCACCCTCGAAGGGGCCTCGCGTCTCGAAATCCTGCGGGAGGCATTGCACGAGCTGCGCGCCGCCGGGGACGCCGAGCGCCTGGGAATCTGGATGACCGAAGCCAGCGAGGCCTCGGAAGCTTTTTCTCCTGTGGAAAGCCAGCCGCCCGGCGCCATCCCAGCGCGAGAAGCCGCCACGAAGGCGCATGCGTCGGCGTGGCGTGGCGTGGCGTGGGACGCCGAAAGCCAGAGCGCGCCGCGCGAATGGCAGCAGTTGTCCGCGGAAGCTCCCATTCCCCAGGAAGCGCTTCTCGGCGTGCGCGCCGTCGCGCAGGAATTTGAAGCCCACAACAGCAGCATCCTGATCAGCATCCTCGTGGGAATGCGCCGCGCCTTGTGGACCCCCATCGCCAGCCGCAGCCGCGTCCTCGGCGTCATCCTTTGTGCTTCTCGCGAGAAAGGACAGGCCCTGCCGCAAGGCGCCGCTGCCCGCCTCGCCGCGGACTTGGCTCTGCAGCTGGCTTGGCAGGAAGAGCGCGCGATAGCCCGTGCTCGCTACGCCGATCTCTCCCTCGCTCGTCGCATGCACGACGAGTTAAACGCCCAGTGCGGCCCAGATGCCGTGCTCGCCAGACTGGCCGACAGCATCGTGGCCAATGCCACCTCCCTCGATGCCGGCCTGGGAGCCGCCTTCGTCACCATCGGCGTTTTGTCCCATTCGCCGAACGTTGTCGCCCCGGTCTCCACCGCTTCGTCCGCCATCGCTGGTTGCCAGGCGGCAACCCCCGGCAAAGCCAGCGTGGAATTCCTGTGGAAAAGCGGCGATCCCGACTGGATACGCATCGCGGAAGGCACGGCCTTGACCGAGACCTGGCAAGAAGCCCTCAACACCCGCCGCACCACCGGCATGTCGCCCCAGCGGTCGTGGATTCCTACGGCCATCGCGCGCATCGTGGCTGTGCCCATTCTGGAGGATGGCGAACTTTGCGGCGTGCTGCTGGCCGGTCTTCCCCGCCGCGAGGCGTCCCTGGCTGGCCTCGAGCGTCTCGAATATCGCGCCATGCTGGCGGGGCTGGCCATCGCGCGTCAGCAGCGCCAGCGCAGCGAAGCCGCGGCGGCACGGCGTCTTCGCTCGCAAGTGGCGGCGAGCCGGGAGATGCTCTTCGTTCTCGATCAGGACCGCAAGGTCGCGGATCTGAGCGCCGCCGCCGGAGAAATTTTGCGCGGCGTCGCCATCGCTCCGCACGAACAGCCGAACAGCTTTAGCGCCGTCATCGGAACGCCCTTCTTTCATCTTTTCCGCCCCGCTGACCGCGCAGGCCTCGACGCCTGGTGGTGCGCTGCGGAATCCTGCGGCGAGCAATGGAACCCCGCTCCAGACGAGCTGCCAGCTGAGTTGGCGAA
>DATFYV010000124.1:0-8166 GCA_035314845.1 Candidatus Acidiferrum sp. | reverse complement strand
GATAACTATCTGCGCCGCCAGTGGGATCACGAACTGGGCGCGCAGACACTGACCCCCATCCGGCCCCTGACGGACCGTCTGCGGGTGTGGCAAAACCTGACGGGCAAGACCATCGAACTATTTGTTGGCGATGTGGCGGATTACGATTTTCTTTCCACCACCTTCAAGGATTTTGAGCCTGAGGCAGTGGTGCACTTTGCGGAACAGCGTTCCGCTCCCTACTCAATGATCGACCGCAAGCACGCGGTGTTCACCCAGGTGAACAACGTGGTGGGCACGCTGAATGTGCTGTTCGCCATTCGCGAACTGAACACCGATTGCCACCTGATCAAGCTGGGCACCATGGGCGAGTACGGAACGCCCAACATCGACATCGAAGAAGGCTACATCACCATCGAGCATAACGGGCGCAAAGACATCCTGCCCTTCCCCAAGCAGCCGGGATCCTTCTATCACCTCTCCAAAGTGCACGACTCTCACAACATGATGTTTGCCTGTAAAATCTGGGGCCTGCGGGCCACGGATTTGAATCAGGGCGTGGTGTACGGCACCACCACCGATGAGACGGCGATGGATGAAGCGCTGGTCAATCGCTTCGACTACGACGACGTGTTTGGCACGGTGCTGAACCGCTTCTGCGTGCAGGCGGCCATCGGCCAGCCTTTGACCGTTTATGGCAAGGGCGGGCAGACGCGCGGATTTCTGGACATTCGCGACACCGTGCGCTGCGTGGAACTGGCTTGCGAGAATCCCGCGAACAAGGGGGAATGCCGCGTTTATAACCAGTTCACGGAACGTTTCTCCGTGCTGGATTTGGCGCGCATGGTCGAGGTCGGCGGCAAGAAGCTGGGCTTGAACGTGGAAATCGATCACATCCCGGATCCCCGCGTGGAAGCCGAAGAACACTATTACAACGCCAAGCACTCCAAGCTCGTGGACCTGGGCCTCGAACCGCATTTGCTTTCCGATGCGCTGCTCGATTCGCTGATGAATATCGCGCTGCAATATCGCGAGCGCATCGATGCCTCGCTGATGCTGCCACAGGTCAATTGGCGCGAACCCAAGAACGAGCGGCGCATGCAGATGAGCATGCCGACGCGCTCGGCCACCTCTGACGCGCGCGTAGGGAACGTGGAGAAACCGCTGGCCAAGGCGAAGCGCCGCTAAAGCGAAAAGAGTCAAAGCCGCAGGGCTCAAAAGCAGTCGTCCTGCACTGCAGGAAACGTAAGGCCGCCACCGGGTGCACACTCCCCGGTGGTTCGTTTGTAAATGCACACTATGAAAGAAGCCGCCGGTTTTCACTTCAAGACGTATCTGCTGATTGCCTTCATCGCGGTGTTTGCTCCGCTGGGCAACGTGCTGCTCGGAAAAGGTATGCAAAACGTGGGCTCCGCGAAAGACTGGGCGCCGCGCGAAGTATTGCAAATTCTGGGACGCATCGTCACCTCGGGATACATCTGGCTGGGCATCGCTTCCCTGCTGACCTTTTTTGTGGCCTACATGCTGGTGCTGACCTGGGCGGACTACAGCTACGTGCAGCCCTCGTCGTCGTTTGCCTATGCGGTAACCGGGGTGCTCAGTTATTTCTTGCTGGGAGAGGCGATTAGTCCGCTGCGCTGGCTGGGCATCGCGGTCATTTGCGTGGGCGTTTTCGTGGTGGGGCACACGCCGCCGCGCACCACGGAGAGGGCCTGAGCAACGTGCGCGAATTTCTGTTCCTGACGCTGCTGGTGATCTCCGGAACCGGCGGAGAACTGTGCGTGACTCACGCCATGAAACAAATCGGCGAGGTGCACGATTTCCGGCCGCGCGCGCTGGTGCAATTTATCCTGCGAGCCCTGCGTGTGGGCTGGATGTGGCTGGGCATTGCCATGATGGCGCTGGCGTTCTTTTCCCTGCTGGCCATGTTGTCGTTTGAAAATGTCAGCTTCGTGGTGCCGGTGACAGCGCTAAGCTATGCCGCGGGTGCGGTCGGCGCCGCTGTTTTCCTGCGCGAACGCATCAGCCCACAACGCTGGTTCGGCGTGGCCATTGTGTGCGTGGGCGTGACCATCGTGTGGCTCAGCCACCGCTAAGACGCGCAGCGCCATTGTAGGAGCCGGTGTTTAGACCGGCCCCCGTATCCGCCAATCGCGCGACACAAATTACCCCGCCGCTCGCCGCGCCATTTCGGCGGCCCGTCAACTTCGGCCACTGAATGTTCCGGCCGAGATGAGGGGGCGACGCTGGCCGGGCTGAAGCCCGGCACCTACAAAATCGCTAAAACGCGCTACCGCGGCGGCTTGGATTCGTCCGGTTTGTCTGAATTGGGATCCGCGGCCCTGGCCGTTCCGATCTTGATCGTCGAACCGAACCGCTGGTAATTCGCGTAACGCACGGTCATGTGAATGCGAATATCGCCGGCGGTGAAGTGCAGCGTGTCGTTGGAGCGCGTATACGTCGGGAACCAGTAGTGCCCGTCGATGTTTTCGCGAAACGTTTCAAAACGTGGAAACACGTTTTCGCTGCCGTGCTTCTTGATGTCCGGCACGGCTTTGCCGTCGGTCTTCACGATACCGTAATCCTTATCATCCACCCAGATACGCCCCTGAAAATAACGCTGATTCTTTTCCATAATTTTGGGGCCAACGTCGAAAACATAGGTAGTAAGTTCGTCGACCTGCTGGCGGCCGACATACTTGACGTCGTACTTGGGCAGCTCCTGGGTGGTGAGCACGAAGGGCTGCACGTGTTCGAGGTCGTCGAGGTCCTGCTGGGTCAGGATGATGCGCTGGAGCGAAGGTGCGGGCGCATCCGTGACGTGCTCGATGCGTTTGCCAGCTGGCGTAAAGATAATGTCGCTGGTCATGCGGTATTCGCCGTCGGGCTGGCCGTCCGGGTCGATGGTCTGCATGACGAAAGTCTGGGTGTAGGTGTAATTGTCACGTTCGGTCTTAAATTCGGCTTCGCGTGCGGCGAACTTCTGAATGATTTGCTCCACCGGGATGGCTGGCGCAGCGGTATCGACGTGCGAGCCGGTCTGCGGCGTGATTCTGCCGGGAGCATTCTCTGGCGCGCGCGCTGGGGGCGCTTGGGGAGTCTCGGACGGCGGCGGCGCCGGGAGCGGCCCGGTTTCCTGCGCGACGAGTTGCCCGGATGCGAATAAGGCTGCTCCGGCCGCCAGCAAGGCCGGAAGCCATCGCCGGGGAGCTCTTCGCAAGGAAATTTTGTTCTGCAACGCAGATCCCAACGCCATTTTTGTCTCCTAAACGCCTATCCTCGGCATGTCACTGCTGCCGCAACCTAATTATGAGTCCCCGCGGCCCGTGCACTCAATGCTTAGGATGCGCTGACGGGGCGCTTTGTAACCACGGCCAGCCAGCGCAGGCCAGCGCCGTCAAACTCAGTCGGCGGGCGCTACCGTATCCGGTGTGCTGGCCGGAGGAAAAAAGAAATCTCTTGGCGAATCGGCGAAGCGCCGCAGGAGGGTGCGGAGAATCTCCAGGTGGTCCTTGCGCGTGACGTCTTGCGCGCGCAGCGCCAGGATCAGCGCAAAATAAAAACTCACGGCGAGATTCAGCACGAAGGTAAACGCAATGCCGAGGGCCGCCCAGTATAGATCCCCGCGATCCAGGGCCTCGCGGCCGAGCGATGCGGAAGAAAGCGCCAGGGTGCCTGTGGACAGCGTGACGTGGCGCACGTCGATGGGTAAGCCGAAAAATCGCGCCAGCGGCGGGGTCATGCCCAGCATGAAGCCCAGCGCGATGCAGCCGCCCCAGCCGGAGATGTTGCGGGAGAATATGTCAGAGATACGCACCAGCGTCTGGCGCTTGAAGGCTCCGCCCAAGCGATGTTCGGCGATAGCCTGCGGGAGGCGATTGTAGACCGCCCAATTTTCAATCCATCCGCCGGCCAGACTGGAGATCCACAAAATGACGCCGGTGAGCGCGGCGAAGAGGATCGTGCCGCTGCGAAAGGGGTGCAGGGATTCGACGGTATGTTGCGCGGTATCCTCCGGGATAAACGGAGCGCCCATGGCGGCGCGCCAGACGTAACTGAAGGCCACAGCACCCAGAGAGACGGCCACGACGTTGCCGAGGGCGGCGGCCAATTGCGAACGCAAAATTCTGGCCACGAAGGTGACCAGTTCGTCGCTGCGCGCCGCATCGCGGCAGCGGTGCACAATGCGCGCCAGGGCCGCGCCGGTCATGGAAGGCTGCTTGGTGGCCAGCACCAGGCTGAACACCTGTAGCAGGATGAAGCTGATGGAATAGTTGAGGCCGGAAAGAAAGCCCTCCACGAAAAGCGGCAGCCCGGAATGGGTCACCACCATTTTTATGGCGGCGGTAAACACCGTGAGGATGCCGCCACCGAGCGCCGCTCGCCACATCAGCCAATATTCGCGGCGGTCGGTGGTGATGTAGTGCTCTCCTGTCTTCCCAGCCCATTCCGTGATTTTGCGCGCCAGCAGGCGGAGGTTGTTGTGGGCCAGATGGCGCAGGCTGCGATCCGCCAGGCGCCCGCGCACCACGTCGGTGAGGAGATGCTGCACAGCCGTCTTTTTCGGGTGCCCGGGATCTGCGGCCAGCACCGCGGCAATGGCTTCCATGCGCAGCAGACTCTGCCGGATCACGTCCAGCACGTAAACCACATCCAGATTCACGCCATTGGAATCCAAATTGGTGACGATGGATTGCAGTTCAGTGCGGCAGTCCCCGAGGGTTTGCTTGAAACCCTTCTCGGCGAGCGCCAAGCCGTCGCGCGTTCTTACCGCGGTGACCAGCGCATCGCCGCTGCGTGTGAGCCGGTAAAACGGCGATTGCTGCAGCCGGCCGGGGCGCGAGCGCACGCGCAGTTCCTCGGAAAGGCCGAGACCCTGAATGCGCGCGGCCAGCAGGCAGAAGGCATCCAGCAGGGTTTCCATCAGGGGCGGCCAGGCTTCCGAGTCCTCCGGTGGCGCCGCCAGGGAGACGATGCTGTCAAACTGCTTCGGTGGCATATTAAAAAAACTGTCCACGTCTTTGTCGCTGGGAAACATGCGCAGGAACAGCTTGGAGAGGTCGGTGTCCTCCCGCGGCGATGGCAGCACGATGCGGGAGAGGCGCTCCAGCGTTTCCGCCATCAGCCCGCGGTCACTGGACAGGCCGGAAGAGGCGAAGAAGCCAAGAGCGTCCGTTTCTCGCAAGATAAGCGCCATGCTGGCGCGATAGCGCGACAGAATCTCGGGAGAAGATTCGAGGATGGAAGTCCACACCAGGCTGCGCTTGCTCTCAGGGTCTAGAGCTTCGTCCGCGGTACGCGCAGCCGAGGGCAAGGGATCGCAAATAGTGTTATCCGGCTGGCGCGTCCAGGAATAGAGCGCCACGAAGGCGTCGAGACGCAGCGGCAGGGTGGCCGCGCTCGTCAGCGCTTCGAGATGAGCCGCCAGTTCCTGCAACGCGGGATTGTCACGCTCGGCGGGCGGGAACAAAGACAATGTCAATTCCTGAGTTGACTGCACAGTGCGACCTTGGGTTAGCCGGGCGAGGGATTTTTTTGCGGGTCCTGTCCGCCAATAAGGATAACGTGAGGCTGGCCCAGCGCCTAGTGCCGGAAAAGTCCCGCGGAGATGGAAGATGGGGAGGAACTTAGAAGGAAAATTTCAGAGCCACCTGCATCAGGCGTGGCGGCGCGGCGCTGATCACTTGGCCGTAGGTGGTGCTTAACAGATTGCCATCCACCGCATTGGGGCCGAAGAATTGTGCATGATTGAAGGCGTTGAAGGCTTCCAGGCGGAATTGCAGCGACGTCGATTCGCTGATGCGCGTGTCTTTCAGCAGTGCGATATCAAAGTTGTTTATTCCCGGGCCGGAAAAGAAGCGGCGCGGCACGTTGCCGGGCGTGCCCAGCGGCTGCACGCCGATGATCGAGGTGTTGAAATACGTTCTCCCGTTGCGCGGATTGCCGTTGAGCTGGAGCGAGCCGGCGGTCATGTAGGGCAAATCGGCGGTGAAGGAATTGACGCCATCGGGCTCGGTGCCAAGCAGTGAGTTGTCCGTAGGATTCTGGAACGTGACCGGGAAGCCGGTGCTGAAGCGCGTGATTCCGGAAATCGTCCAGCCCTGAGTCAATCGGTTGTTGGCATGGAAGAGTTGCTCGAAGGGCAACTGGTAGCGATAGCTGGCCACAAAATTGTTGCGCAGATCGAACGATGAGTATCCGTAACTGAGATGCGGGAAGCCCGGCACCAACTGGTCGGAGAGGCTCGAAGAGTTGTCGAGAGATTTGGCCCACGTATAGCCGGCCAGGAATTCCGCACGACGCGTGGTGTGCCGCATGGTGATTTCCAGGGCGTTATAGTTGGAATTGCCGATGGTACTCAGCCAATCCACGCTGCCAAAATTTGAACCGAGCGTTTGCCGCGTGCCGTGGATAACCTGCCCCGCGGCGCTGACGAAAGAGGCGCTCTCCTGGAACGGTCCGCAAGTGGCGCTGCCGGGCGCAACCTGGCTCGGCTGGCTCAGACTGAGGCACAGCGCCGGGTTGCCAGGGTTGGCTTGCTGCAGCACGATCAGGTGATGCGCCTGGCTGCCCACGTATGCGATGGTGAGCAACGAATTGGCCCCGAACTGGCGCTGGATGGACAGTGTGTACTGTTCGGTATATGGACTGACGTTCGACGGCTGGTAGCCGGGCAGACCGTTGATGGGCAGATAATTGGCCCAATTTACGCTGTTATTTGGATTGCTGGCGCTGGCATTGAGCGGGGGATATTGCAGCGGGAAGCGCTGCCCGTTATTAAAGCCGTTGGCCGCCGTGATATACGGGTCAGTAAACAAAGGCGAGCCCGGACTGGTATACGTCTGGCCGTAGGGAGCGTCCCCGGCCATCACCCCCGCCGTGAAGCCCTCCACCGCGGAAAAGAAGCGTCCGAAGCCAGCGCGGATGCTGGTGCGCTCCGCACCACCGAAGAGTTTGCCCAGAAGACCGTCGTGCGCACCGGGCGAATACGCGAGACCGAGGCGCGGCGAAAAATTGTCCCATCGCGTGGGTGCCAGGCTGCGCGCTACGCCGTGATCGGTGGGGAAAACCAGGCCTGTCGGCGCACCCGGGAATACCACGGACTGCTCGCCCGGCACGATGGTCTGAATTTGATTGTATTTCTCATACCATGGCTGGATGACGTCCCAGCGCAGCCCGTAATTGAGGGTTAAATGCCGCGTCAGCCGCCAACTGTCTTCGCCGAACAACGCGCCGTATTTATTGCGCATGTAAAATGCTTGGGCATCACCCTGCGTGAAGCGGCTGGGAATACCCAACAGAAAATCCGCGAAATCGCTGCCCGTCTCCGTGCCCGCGAAGGTGAAGGTGCCGTTAGATTGCACGTCTGGGTAGGCGTTGACCTGGCTGTACAAAAATTCTCCGCCTACTTTGATGGTGTGCGCGCCGATGACGCGGGAAAAATTGTCGCGCAGCTCCCAGGTGTTGTCGTGCTGGTTCAGCCCGGTGATGTCCACGCCGACGGTGTAGCTGTTGAAGATGGTGTTCTCGATGCCCTGGTAGGCCGGCCGGTTGGCGACGATGCTCTGCGCACCGGTGGCGGTTACAAATCCCTGCTCCGCAAGGGTGGGCCCGACGCCGCCCACTGGGGAACCAAGAATGTTGACGTCGCGCACGAAGGAGAAATGCAGTTCGTTCACGCTGCGCGATCCGAAGCTCTTGGTATCGCCTAGCGTGAGGAGTTGCGAGCGCCCGAAGTTTAGGGCACTAAATCCCGGCACATTCGCGCCGCCCTGCTGCGTGGGGTATGGATTATTGACCGTGTAGTCATCCAGGAAGTAGTAAGCCGAGAGCAGGCCCCAGCGCGAATTGCCGTCCACCCGCAGCGAACCTTTATTGTCGTGCAACAACAAATTCTCAGCGGACGTGGAAAACTGATCGCTCCCGGTGTTGGGGCTCGGGATGTAGTTCAGCAGATACTTTGCCGGAGCGGAAAACGCGTTTTGCGGAATGATAGCGTTGGGCAAAACGCACGTTGCGGTGGAGGTGCAGCCCGGAGTGTAGTATGGCTCGCCGGGACTCACAGCGTAACCCAGTCTTTGCGTTAGTTGGTCAGCCCAGTTTTGCCCATTCACGTTACCCGTTAGCGAGCCGGCGAGGTCGGCGAGATTCCCGCTGCGGTCCGCCACGGACGGCACAGCAATGTTC
>DATFYV010000123.1:0-9447 GCA_035314845.1 Candidatus Acidiferrum sp. | reverse complement strand
GATTGACGATGATTATTTCCATGAAGCTGCATGCGACGCGCGAAGCCATCGACGAGGTGCGCAAGCAGGTGGAATTTTTTGGATACAAGGTGCACTCGATCGAAGGGGAAGAGCGCGTGGTGATCGGCGTAGTGGGCGTGGGCGACGTGACCGCCTGTTTCGAGTCCGTGGAAGCCATGCCGCAGGTGGAGAAAGTGGTGCGGATCTCCGCGCCGTACAAATTCGTGAGCAAGGAATTTCGCACGGGGAAGACGCGCATCAAGATCGAGGGCGCTACAGGAGCGGAATTTGGCGGCGACGAGTTTGTGGTGATCGCTGGGCCGTGTTCGGTGGAATCCGAAAAGCAGATCATGCAGAGTGCGGAAGGCGTGGCCAAAGCCGGCGCGAAATTGCTGCGCGGTGGCGCGTTCAAGCCGCGCACTTCGCCGTACGACTTCCAGGGCATGGAGGTGGAAGGATTGAAGTTGTTGCAAAAGGCCAAGCTGGCGACCGGACTTGGCATCGTCACGGAAGTGATGAGCGATCGCGACGTGGAGTTGATCGCGGAGCACGCCGACGTGATGCAGGTGGGCGCGCGCAATATGCAGAACTTCGTGCTGCTAAAGGCGCTGGGAAAATGCGGGCGCCCGGTGCTCTTGAAGCGCGGGTTGAGCAGCACGGTGAAAGAGCTGCTGATGTCGGCGGAATACATCACGGCGCACGGGAATCCCGACATAATTTTGTGTGAACGCGGGATTCGTACCTTTGAAACGGTAACGCGCAACACCTGCGACATCGCGGCCATTCCGGCACTGCAGGAGTTGACGCACTTGCCCGTGATTCTCGATCCGAGCCACGCAACAGGGAGGCGCAGCCTGGTGCCAGCGCTGTCCCGAGCGGGAGTGGCGATTGGCGCGGACGGGTTGATCGTGGAGGTGCATCCGGCGCCAGAAAAGGCCATCAGCGATGGCGCACAGTCGCTAGATTTGGCGCAGTTTGCGAAGATGATGGCAGAACTGCGCCCTTACCTGGGACTTTGGCAGGAAGCACGAAAGCTGGAAACAGCGGCGGTCGTATAATTATTAGCGATTTCGCAAGTCTAAGTACGGTAACCCTTGGCTGCAAGAGAGAGACGAATCCATGGCATATCGCGAGCGGCGCGGACGGCCGGCGGACTGGGCTGAGTATCGGACGCAGGCAAAGCACGGATGGACGGTGCCGCTCTTGGCCATGGAATGGGTCTGGGAATGGGCAGCACATTTTTTGAGTACCTGGGCGTTTTTGGAAACCCTGGGGTATTTGAGCAACCTTGGAGTGCTGGTGGCGGTGATTTTTTATTTTGCGGAGGCGGGGGAACGGAGGCGCCAGCGGCACTTTCAGATGTGGCAGGTGATGAATACGGCGCAAGGGAAGGGCGGCAGCGGCGGACGCATCGAGGCGCTGGAGGAGTTGAATCGCGATCGTGTGTCTTTAGTTGGCGTGGATGTTTCGGGGGCGTTTTTGCGCGGGGTGAAGCTGCCTAAAGCGGAATTGTTGCGGGCGAATTTTAGCTCCGTGGATGCACGGAATGGGGATTTTACGGAGGCAGATTTTAGTTTTGCGGAGATGCAGTCCGGGAATTTCCGCAATGGGAAGTTTGCACGGGCGATTTTGCGGGATGCGGATTGCGCCGAGGGCGACTTTTCCGGCGCGGATTTTAGCGGGGCGGACTTAACGCGTGCGGATTTTTCTAATGCGGATTTGCATGACGCGGATTTGCTGGATGTTCAGTGGAAGGGAATTGTCAGCGTGAAGATGGCGAATATTTATGGGTTGAAGAATGCCCCGGCGGGCTTTGTGGCGTGGGCACTGAAGAACGGCGCGGTTCAGACGGCGCCATAAATGAGCAGCGGGATTTACGGCGTAACCACGGCAAGTTCCGGAAAACTCTTAAAGTCGTCTACATTGAAAGTATAGATTCGTTGCACGCCATTAGCCTGCATCGTTGCGACGATTTGCAAATCGAATACGTCGGCGCCAATCACCGGGTGGTGGCGCAGCAGCCCCAGCAAGATCGGTGCGGTATGGGCCGGCACAGGCAATACCTCAAGAAAATGGAGCAAGCTAGAAACGCTAGCTAGCGCATCTGCAGCAGAGCGCGGCTGGAGGACCCGCCGCGCATTGGTGACGATGGAACTAGAACTCGCAGAGAATTTGCAGCGTAACGTAAAGCGTCGTCGACCCGTTGCGCCCAGCTTCGACCAGGCTGCGTGATGCAGCATGTTGCGGTGCGGCTACATCCAATGCGTACGCCAACACATTCGCATCGACCAGTCCCGAATCAAACGCCATCGTCGTAGATGTCCCGCCGGTGCAGAGCGCCTAAGACTCCAAGATGCCAGGCAGGCAATTCCGGCTTGGGAACGGCGGGATTACCCTTCGTCGCACGTTGGCTCACCAAGCGAGCCAGCAGCGCGTCCACGGAAATTCCCAGCCTTCGCGCCTCGTCGGTAAGCCGGGCCTCAATTTCGCCAGAAATTTCGATGCTCATAACGCCGCTCCACCTCAGGACTTCGTCTCCCTAATCTTATACGTAACTACCTCGTCGGCAAACTGCCAAAATAACGGAACGCCGCCCGGTCTTAACCTTTTTGGCGACGAAACGGTCCAACTCTTCGGTCAAATTAGCGTTGCGCGTAGGCATCACAGAGATCCTTCAGTCCGGCACCCGCAGCGGCGGCGTTGTGTTGCTGAGAACGATTCCAAGTGTGCGTTTCTCGGTTGTGTAGAAATCCACGGACATTGAGCGAATGCTCCTCTCGAGTAACGAATGAGCGTTGTCAGCAGGATAACCCACTCCAGCAATCTAGTTTGTCGGAAGCCAGGTTGGGCGGCTAGTGGCTGGTAGCGCCGCTGTCGTTGGTGACGATTAGGCTGGAGACGTTGACGGGCTCGAAGTCTGCCAGGGTGAGGCTGCGCAGGCAAGCTAGATCGGTGTCGTTCCAGCGGGCGTCGGGGGTGCCGATTAGGCCGCCGCTATCGCCGTTGTCGGCGAGGATGATGCCGTAGTTGCGGAAGGCGGTGATGATGATGGCGGCTTGCGGGCTGGAGGAGGCACACGAAGGAGTGGGCACCGAGGCTTTGAGGCGATAGATCTCGCCTGCGGGTCCGGACATGGTGCAACTGATGGGAGGAGTGGATTGCGAGATTTGCGATTCGGTGGGAATGGTGCCGCCTCCGGAAGCGGTGCAGCTGCCGACGCCCGCGGTTTGCGTGGCGGGCCAGACCCAGTAGTTCACGATGTGGTTGAGGGTGAAGCGCATAGGATGCTGAATGGTGCCGCTTGGCGCGCTGGGTGTGCCTGCGCCGATGACCTCGTCGGCGTTGGCGAGAAGAGGCGCTACCGGAAGTCCCGCGGCATCGGATGTTCCGTTGCCTTGCGGCGTGAGGGCATTGGAAGAGACGTTGGGCCAGAGCGCGTTGGAGGAATCGGTCCAGGGACCGCTTTGGTAGATGCCTTGCCACATCTCGTAAAGGGCGGGGTTGTTTCCACCACCAGCTCCCAGATAAACCAGAACGTGGCGATCCCCATTCGATTGGGAGGTGCCTTCCACCGGAGCGTACGCGGGAATTGGGCCGGAGGTGAAATAGGACTGATACAAAGTGGTTGAGACTGACACGTTGGCCTGATTGTAAGGGACTGCGATGGCGGGTATGCCGTTGGGGAAGGGAGCATTGGAATTGTTGCCGAAGAAGGGCTTCACGGTTTCTGAGAGGTAGCCGCTGTACATGGGCGCTGCGGGGGAAGTGTCCACCGGCAAGTTGGTGGTGGCGGCATCCACGCGATGGTGAAAGATAGAAGTGGACGGAAAGATGGTGGCGAGAAATGCGTTGTTGCCATTGATGGCGATGCTGATGTCTTGCGTGGCCTGCGCGTTCGAGGAGTCGGTAACTACAAATTCTGGCGTGTAGGCGCCTTGGCCGCCGATCAGCGAGCTGGTGACGTTGCCCGTGGAGGCGTCGAGAGACAGGCCCTCGGGCAAGGGAGGGAAATTGGGATTGGTGCTGACGGAGAAGGTGTAAGGCGGAGCGCCACCGCTGGCGGCGATGGTGCAGCCTGCGTAGTTTGCGCCCTGTGTCCCGCCCGGGCAGGAGATGGTGGTAATTGTAAGTGGGCCGCTCGAAGCTACCACTGTCACAGTTGCGGTGGACGTGGTGGAGCCGGAGGCGTTGGTGGCGGTCAGCGTGTAGGTGGTGGTGGCCGTTGGGCTGACGTTCGTGGAGCCGCTTGCGAGCGTGGACGTGAATGTCCCGGGAGTGATGGCTATGCTCGTCGCGCCTGTCGCAGCCCAAGTCAGCATGCTGCTTGAACCCGCGGTAATGGTGGCGGGGTTAACGCCAAACGAACTAATGGTTGGCGTGGTTACAGTAACGGTCAGCGTGGAGGTGGTCGAGCCAGCGGCGTTGGTGGCGGTGAGGGTGTAGGTGGTGGTGGCCGTGGGGCTGAGGCTCGTCGAGCCGCTCAGCGAACTGGACGTGAATGTGCCAGGGGTGATGGCAATGCTCGTCGCTCCGCTCGTGGTCCAACTGAGCGTGCTGCTCGAACCCGACGTGATGCTTGTGGGGCTGGCCGAGAAGGAACCGATGGTTGGCTTGCCCGGCGTGTTGACGGTAATCGTTAGCGTGGAGGTGGAGGAGCCGGTGGCATTGGTGGCAGTCAGCGTGTAAGTGGTGGTGGCCGTTGGGCTGAGGCTCGTTGAGCCGCTTGGCGATGTGGAGGTAAATGTCCCCGGTGTAATGGCGATACTCGTGGCTCCCGCTGCCGACCAACTCAGTGTGCTGCTGGTACCGGAGTTTATGCCGGTCGGGCTTGCCGTAAAGGACGCAATCGTCGGCACGGTGTTTTTTCCGGCAGGCGTGGTCAGTGCAGTCCCGGAGACGCAACCGGCCAAGCTGAGAGCGACAAATACGATGAGGAAGGCGCAAAGATCCAGGCTTAAAGAAACGAGTGGACGGGAGCGGAGCTGATGTCTGCAAAACGAGGTAGAGTCCATAGGTAATCGTTACCGCCAGCCACACCAGTCTAGTAGGCGCCTGCGCGGGTTGCCTACTGGCCGCAAGTACAGAAGCAGACGGCTGGCCTACGAGTGGTACCTGTTCGTTTGCATGGCGATGCTGAGCGCGCGGGGACTCAGCGCGCGTGGTGGTGGCCGCAGGGAAGATTCACCCGTTGGAACGCCCGGCTTAGTACCGGCGTTTGGTGAGCCAGAGTTGGACTTCGTCGTGGACGCTGAAGCCTTGCGTGCGATTGGCCGCGAATCTGGATTCCAGCTCGAAGGCGTGGGCTTCCAGAGGGACGTTGAATCGCCAGCGGGTGGCGAGAAATGCGCGTACGAATAACTCCGTGTAGCGTGCCAGGCCTAGAACTTCGAATTGCACGGCGTGGACCAGGGCGTGAAAGAGGGACCGGGTGGTGATGGCTTCGTTGAAGACCACTACGTCTTCAAAGGTTACGGACGCCATGTGGGTGAACTCCAGCAGATTCTCGTAACCCGCGGGCTTGTCGGCGCCGTAAATGTCCACTTCGCCGAGGCGGCGGTTGACGAGTTGCACGGTGCGGACACTGGCAAGCAGGGTGGGAGAAAAGAAGGCCTGCATGATGGCTACGTGTTGCGGGCCCAGGGGCACGCCAGTGGGGCGGTAGTGGGCGCGTTGTTCGCGCATGTAGTCGGCCACTCGCGCGATGGCTTCACGAACTTGCTCCTCGCTCAGCCCGGACTCCTGGTCAGGGGCTGGCGATGCGCCTTGCCGGACGTGTTGCTCGATGCTGGCAAAAAACTCGTGCAAACCTACAGCAGTGGAATGCGCAGTGGTTAGGATTTCCGGTTCGGCGTGGCGGGCAATTTCCTCCACGGTGAAGCGGATGCGCAAACGGTGGGCGGCGCGCTTGGCGGATTGCAGCTCCGCGTGGGCATGGCGCAGATCGCCGTTGAGTTGCACGATAGCGACGGGATCCGCGAAATCAGGTCTTGCACACATCTCTTTATAACTCCTCGAAATATAAAATTGTACTTCTAAACAAAAAAGGATTAAGCTCATTATGTATACGCTGTAAACTTTACGCTGTCAACGTAATCTTTTTAGATTATTGCTTTTTTTGGCCGAGGCCCGATGCCGCGAACCCCCGATCCGAAGCTACAAGCAAGGATTCTGGAAGCCGCTCGAAAACTATTTGCGCAGGGAGGAGAACACAAGCTGTCCATGCGGGCGCTGGCGCGCCAGGCGGGGACCAATACGCCCGCGGTGTACCGGCGCTTTCGCGACCGCGCGGCGATCCTGGATGCGCTGGTGCAACAGTTTCGCCAGAACGCCTTCGCGGTGCTGCAGCCGTGCCGTTCGCCGGAGGAGATGGCGCACGCGATGCTGGGGCTGGCGCTGAAGAGCCCGCAGATATACGAGCTTTATTACACCCAGCTGATCAAGAAAATTCCCGGGGAGCGGCCGAATTTCGAGTTCACCAAGAAACGGTTCGCGGAGTGGCTGGGCGGTTCACCGGAAGATTACTCCGGGCTGGTTCTTGCGCTGTTCGCCGTGGTACACGGCACGGCGATGTTGCTGATCTCCGAAGCCGTAAGGCCGAGGAACGAGGCGAAAATGCGCGCGGCTTTCGACATTGCGGTGCAATTACTGGTGCGCAACGCCGAGGCTTTGCGTTAACGAAACGAGTTGCAACCGCCATCTCGGCCCCCTTCATCCCTCCCACCCGCCGGCCGTTACTCCCCCTTCGCGCCGCGCGACAAGACGGCTTCCTACACGTCTAAGGCAACGAGATATCGTGGAACTTCCAGGGTGTGAAGTGCGTACCTTAGTGTGCCAAAGTTAAATCAGTGGGGGTGTTTGTATGGCGAGTGGAACGAACGGTTTGAATGGAACGAGTGCGAAGCGGCGGCGACGGCGGTTGATTTGGGTGGCTATTGCGGTGGTGGTGCTGGGTGGCGGCGGGTATGGGGTGATGGCAGCGCTGCGTCCGAATCATACGATTGATCCTTCGAAATTGGCGGATGTGGAGCGCGGGGATTTGGCGCGCGTGGTAGTGGCTACGGGGAAGATTCAGCCGCTCTCCAAGGCGGATATTAAATCCAAAGCTTCGGGGATTGTTAAGAAGATTTATGTGGACTATGGCGACCGGGTAAAAACGGGGCAGGTGCTGGTGGAGCTGGATCGCGTGCAACTGGAAGCGGCGGAGCGGGCTGCGAAGGCCAATTTGCAGGCGGCGGAGGCGGCGCGGAATTCGGCGATGGCTTCGCTGGAGCGGAATAAGGTGGATGCCGAGGGGCCGGATGTGCCGTTTTTGAAACTGAGCATGGAGCGGGCAGAGAAGGAGTTTAAAGAGGGCGTGGTGTCCAAGTCCGTGGTGGAGGATGCGCAGAAGAATTACCAGTTGGGATTGAACAAGCAGCTCAGCGCGCAGGCGAATTTGGCGGTGTCGCGCGCGGAGATTGCCAAGGCCGAAGGGGTAATGGCGCAGTCGAAGGCGGCATTGGACAACGCCGAAGAGGATTTGAAGAATTCGACGATACTGAGTCCGATTGATGGATTGGTCTTGTCGCGCGATGTGAATGTGGGGGACGCGGTTAGTTCGATTTTAGTGCTGGGCTCGCAGGCTACGCCAATTATGACCATCGGGGATGTGAGCGAAGTGTATGTGCAGGGAAAAGTGGATGAGGCGGATATTGGGAAAGTGTACTTGAATCAGCCGGCGCGGATTGTGGTGGAGTCGTTTAAGGATAAGAAATTTACGGGTAAGGTGACGAAGATTTCTCCGCTGGGGAAGGAAAAGGATAACGTGACCACGTTTGAGGTGCGCGTTTCGATTGCCAATTCCACCGGCGAGTTGAAGGCTTCGATGAGCGCGAACGCGGAGATTTTGCTGGAAGAGAAGAAAAATGTGTTGATGGTGCCGGAGGCAGCGCTGATTTATGACAAGGATCGCAAGGCGTCGGTGGAGATGCCGGATGCCAAGGGCGAGAACGGGAAGAAGAAGGTGGCGGTGAAATTGGGGATCTCCAACGGCGTGAAGACGGAGATTTTAGAAGGATTGAACGAGAAGCAGCAGGTGGTTTTGCAGTAGGGCGGATCCGGCTCGAGCCACAGTTGGATGCATCTTGCGGACATGGGGCGCAGCATGCTGCGCCCCTACAAAATCTCGGCGTGTCGACGGTGAGTTGAACGATGTCGTTTCAAGATTTGCTAAAAGATACGCTAGCGACGTTGTGGGCGCACAAGCGGCGCACCTTGCTGACTATGTTTGGCATCGCGTGGGGAATTATTTCGATTACCGTGATGGTGGCTGCCGGCGAAGGTCTCGGCAAGGGCATCCAGCAAAATCAGGAGACGTTCGGTAAAGACGTTATGGTGATTTTTTCCGGCCGCACCAGCATGCAGGCCGGAGGCTTGCGTTCGGGGCGGGCGATTCGCTGGATGGAGGATGACTATAAGCAGGTGGCCGCGGATTCGCCGGCTTGCAAATACGTGATGCCAGAGCTGGGGAACGAATTGCAGGTGCACAGCCTGTATAACAGCGGGACGATCAATACCGTGGGGTCGCTGCCGCCGTTTACGGAGATTCGCAGCATCACCGTGGCGGAGGGGCGATTTTACAACTACGAAGACAATGCGGAAGCGCGGAACGTGGCGTTTTTGGGCAGCGATACAAAGAAGCAGCTGTTTGCGGACCGCGAGGCTGTGGGCGCTACCGTTTGGTTGAACGAAAAACCGTATACCGTCATTGGCGTGATGAAATTTAAAGACCAGAATTCGAGTTACGACGGGACGGACACGCGAAAGATCTTCATTCCGTTCGATGCGATGAAGCGGGATTTTCCCAACAAGCCGCCTTCGCCGGAGCATAGCGTGGACCGTTTGCTGGCGGCGCCGTGGAGTTTGGCGAGCCACCCCGATTGCGTGCTGCAACTGCGGAGGTCGCTGGGGCGGCTGCACAATTTTGATCCGCGCGATAAAGAGGCTGCGGGGATTTGGGACACGGTCAAGGGCGCGGAAGCGAATCGCATGATCATCGTGGGCATGGAAGTGTTTATGGGTGCGGTGGGGATTGCCACGCTTTTTCTGGGTGGCTTGGGAGTCATGAACGTGATGCTGGTTTCGGTGCGGGAGCGGACGCGGGAAATTGGTGTGCGCATGGCGCTGGGCGCAACACGCGCTTCGATTTTGCGGCAGTTTTTTTTGGAAACGATTATTGTGGTGGCGCTCAGCGGCGGCGTCGGGCTGATTATTTCTTATGGATTTTGCGCACTGGTGAATTTGCTGCCCATGCCGCAGTTTTTTGCCGGATTGCTGGCGAGCTGGAAGTTGGGAGCGGTATCGGTGTCGCTGCTGGGATTGATCGCGGTGCTTTCGGCCTTGTATCCGGCGAACCGCGCGGCTTCGGTGGATCCCATCGAGGCGCTGCGGTTTGAGGCAGGAGGCTAG
>DATFYV010000122.1:0-7992 GCA_035314845.1 Candidatus Acidiferrum sp. | reverse complement strand
CCGCCGCGGCAAAAATCGCCACCCTGCTGCGCAGCGGGCGATTTGATTTGCTGCACCTCAACGAACCACACGCGCTGACGGCGGCCTGGCTGGCCGGCGCGCACAGACGCGTGCGACTGCTGCTTTCGCGCCGCATCGGATTCCCGCTTGGGAAAAGCTGGGTGTCGCAGGCACGCTACCGCGCGGTCACACGCTTTCTGCCGAACAGCGTGACCGTGGCGCAGAGCCTGCTGCAATGCGGCATCGCCCACAATCGCATCTCGGTGGTCAACGAAGGCGTCGCGATTCCACCGCTCACGACCGCGGAACAACGCGCGGAAGCGCGTCGCCATTGGAGCATTCACGACGAAGTATTTCTGTTTGGGTGCGTCAGCGTATTCGTGCCGGAAAAAGGGCAACGCCACGCGATCGAGGCGTTGGCGAGATTGCGCGAGAAACATCCGACCGCGCGGCTGTTTTTGGCTGGCGACGGCCCCTGCCGCGGCGAAATTGCGGCGCTGACCGCGAAACTCGCGCAGACTGAGGCGGTGCTGATGCCCGGTTTCGTTCAGGATGTCGATTCCGTCTATGCCGCGCTCGACGGGTTTGTGTTCCCCTCGGAGTTTGAAGGGCTAGGCACCGCACTGCAGGCCGCCATGGCGCTGGCAATTCCGTCCATCTCCACGGCGCGCGGCGCGCTGGGTGAAGTGGTTACCGCCAACAAAACCGCGCTGGTGGTGGAACCCGACGGCGCAGCCTTCGCCGCCGCGATGCAGCAGCTCATGGAAGACGGAACGTTACGGCACAGGCTCGGAGAAGCCGGGCGCAAGGAAATCGCGGAACGATTTTCCGCCGAACGTATGGTCGCAAATACCCTGCGGATATACGAAAGCGTTTTGCAACAGGAGAGCAAGGCATGAACGCGAATCTGACGGTGATTCAGCGCGCCGTCCTGCAACGCATGCCGAAGCTCGGTCTCCCTGCTGGCGCGAAAATCCTGGACGCTCCTTGCGGTGGCCGCGCGGCCTTGACCCTCGCCCTGCAAGAGCACGGATTTAAAGCGATTGGCGCGGACCTCGACGAAGACGCCGCGAAATTGCTCGGGACGTCTTATGCGAACATGAATCTGGACGGAGCGCTTCCTTGGCAGGAAGCTACCTTTGATGCAGTCATCTCCACCGAAGGCATCGAGCACCTGGAAAACCACTTCGCGTTTCTTCGGGAAGTGACCCGTATTCTGAAGCCTGGGGGCTGGCTGATTCTGACCACTCCGAATATCACTGCTTTGCGCTCGCGGGTGCGTTTTTTCTTTAGCGGTTTTTTTGGACGGGACAGCCGCCCGCTTAACGAGACGGCCCGCCATCCCCTGCACCACATTGGATTGGCCACGTTTACGGAACTCCGCTACGAATTCCATGTATGCGGATTGCAGATCGACGAAGCCACGCACACGCACATCAAACCGGTCAGCTATCTCTACGCGATCTGCGCGCCATTCATGTGGCTGTACACTAAAATCGCGTTTCGCAAAGAAAAAGACCCAGCGCAGCGCAAGCGCAACCGCCAGATTCTCGCTGCCCTGCTCTCACCGTCGTTGCTGTTCGGGGAATGTATCATGCTCGTCGCCAGAAAGCGTTGAATCGCCAGGCAGGACAACACGCAAGCAGGGCGAAAAACGAAAAGCGCCGCCCGGTGTTTCTCCCTTGCGGCGCTTCTAATTTTTTTGCTGCTTTACTTCGCGCTAGTTTCCGACTTCTGTTCCAGACGTTCCCTCCCTTCCGCTCGTCTTCTTACAGATCAAGCTATCTTGGGGATTGAACTACCCATCGCCCTTTTGGTTCGAGGAACTCCAGGCCAATGGCAAAGCCGTCGCCTTGCATTGGTTGGCAGTAAGCTACCCGAGCCGAGGAGCGAAACTCACCGGTGCGCGAGACGAACGTCAAGCGTTCGCCCATTTCCCAGCGGCGCACACTGACCACCCGCGCGCCACGCGCACTCACATTTTCTGTAAAGGTCGATTCCGTGCCGGGAACCCGCTGGTGGCCGTCGAGCACTACGGGTATCTCCATAGGGATGCGCGCATCCGCACGATGAGAATCAAACTGTGAACGCCGGGGCATACGCGGTCTGGCGTTCATAGGCAAGCCGCAATCCGCGCCAGATTTTGTACCCCGCCGCCCTTGCGATTCTTCATGCCATAGAGCGCGCGGTCCGCGGCGCCCAGCAATTTTTCCGGGGTATCGCCGTCTTCGGGGAAGGCCGCCACGCCCGCGCTCACGGAAAGCGCCGGCGATTCCACTTCTGTGGCCATGCGTTCGCGAATGCGGCTAACCACGCGATTGGCAATGTCCGGCCCGGCTTCGGGAAGCACCAGGGCGAATTCATCGCCGCCATAGCGCGCAGCGGTGTCGATGGCGCGCGAATGGCTGCGCAGGATTTTTCCGAGGCGCACCAAAGCGCGACTGCCGGTCAAGTGTCCAAAGCGGTCGTTGATGGCTTTCAGGCCGTCCATGTCCAGGAGCACGATGCTGAACGGGCGCTGCGTGCGCCGCGAACGGTCCAGTTCGGCCTCCAGAACGCTGATCAAACGGCGATAATTTGCCAAACCGGTAAGAGAATCGCTGACCGCCATGCTGCGCACCTGATCAAACAGGCGTGCCTGATCGAGCAGCGCTCCGGAAAGCATCACCACGTATCCAGCGGTCTTGCTCAATTCTGCCAGGAAGAACGGACCGTCAAACATGCGCGTCGAGAATGCCGCGGAGAGATGGCACACCACGTTGAGCGCAGCCACCGCGAACAGCGTGTAGTCATACAGCGTTGAAGCATTTTTGCTCGAAGCGATGCGGTGATAGAAGCTGATGGCGGCCAGCAGAAACAGGCTCCCGGGCAACAAATCCCACGGGCGAGAGAGAAGATTTTGCGCGTGCGCGAGCGGCGCGGAAGGCGCAGCGAGAAACGCGGCGCTGGTCACATACGCAGCCAAGGCTACGACGAGCAACGCTGCGGCCGTTTCTTTGCTCGGCTGGCGCGCGGTAGGCATAAAGCGCTCGACGGCAATGGCCGCGAGCAACAACACCGCCAACAGCGTACGGCTCACCATCCAGCCCAGGGGAATGTGCAGCAGCGCAGCAGGCCCGCTTGCCAGCAAATTGTCCAAACCGAAATACGCCACGGCTTCAATAATTCCGGAAAGCACGAAACCAAACGCCAGTATCAGCGCGGTGCGATCGTGGGTTCCGCGAAAACGTACCAAGGCGTTGGCTGCGTAGCAGAAGCTCAGCAGCGTTCCGCCGACTTCCAGATACAGGTAGGTTTCCGGCGAACCGGAGACGCCCGACTGCCGCAGATAGAAAATCGCGCCGAAGAAAACCAGCGCCAGCGCCGCGGCCGCAGCAATGAGAATCCGCGAATGCACACCGCGGACTTGAGATGAGACGGTGCCGGTCCGGCGCGTTCCAGTGTGCGCAACGGGTTCGGCGTGGGCGTCCGCGGAGGCAGGAGGGGCGGCGAGCATCGTGCTCTGGACACCAGGCGTCGCCGCCGAAGCGAGATGCTCCATACTCTCCACGTGAGGAGCCGTAGCAGCCTCACCGTGAAACTCGGTCATCTTGCCCCAACCACCCACGAAAACCCCCAATTGCCGAAGAAAGACGGACAACTCCCAAGGATTGCAACTTGGTGCCCTTTTCTGCGGGAAAATGACCGTCTTTAAATTATTGATATGGAATGACTTAGTTAGATGCCGGGAAAAGCAAGGAAACGGCCGTACAGCTGCGAGACACGCCAAAACCGCGCTCCAAGCCCGAATGAGGGAATTATCATTTTTGTTTCGTTAGAGTTACCGGACCATGCGGGCAGCATCTCGCCATGCGGACAGTACTGTCTCAGAGTGAGACAGTCTCATGTTCTGGAACACCTGCGCGGCGCTAGTCTCACGCAGCTTGCGCTTATAGCTTGGGCTTTGGCGGGGGTAGCTCGCGGGCTACGACGGTGTCCTGGAAGCCTACGCGGTTGTGTGAACCATCGCAAAAGGGCTTATTCGCGGACTGGCCGCAACGGCACAAGCCTATTGCGGTGCGTCCGGCCAGACCGAAGGCGGTACCCTGGGGGTCCACAATCTCAAAATCGCCTTCGACGCGGATGGAACCGTTGTTGCCGATCGTGATTTTTGTTGCAGCCATATCCATCCTTTAGATTTGAGCGAGATTCGCGGCGCAGCTTACAAATTGGGGCTTCAGTACTTCGGGACGCTCGGGTCGACTTCGTCCGACCAGGCGAGAATACCACCTTTGAGGTTGAGAATTTTCTTGAAGCCGGCTTTCCGCAGAAAATCCACGGCTTCGGCGGAGCGCTTGCCGCTGCGGCAGTGGGCCACGATCTCGCGGGAGGAATCGAGTTCGTGCATGCGGCGGGGCAATTCGCCGAGGGGAATCAGATGGCCTTTCAGATTGCATATCTGGAATTCGTGCGGCTCGCGCACATCCAGGATAAACAGGTCGTCGCCCTTGTCGAGACGGGCTTTCAGTTCTTTTGGCGTAATTTCTGGCACGTTTAAGTTCACCTCCGGGGCTTCTTCGCCGCGCACTCCGCAGAATTCGTAATAGTCGATCAACTTGTGGATGGTGCGGTGCTCGCCGCACATCGGGCAATTGGGATTCTTGCGCAGCTTCAGCTCGCGGAATTTCATTGCCAAGGCGTCGAAGAGCAGCAGGCGGCCGCTCAAGCTGTCGCCAGTCTTCAATAATAGCTTGATGGTTTCCATGGCCTGAATCGAGCCGACGATCCCCGGCAGCACGCCCAGGACGCCGCCTTCGGCGCACGAGGGAACCAAACCCGGCGGAGGCGGCTCAGGATACAAGCAGCGGTAGCAGGGGCCATCGGGCATGCCGAAAACCGTGGCTTGGCCTTCAAAACGGAAAATCGAGCCATAGACATTGGGCTTGCCGAGCAAAATGCAGGCGTCGTTCACCAGATACCGCGTGGGGAAATTGTCCGTGCCGTCCACGATGATGTCGTAGTCTTTGAACAGTTCCAACGCGTTCTCGCTGGTCAATTTGGTTTCGTAGGCGACGATCTCGATCGCGGGATTCAGATTGGAGAGGCGCTCGCGCGCGGCCTCGGATTTGAATTTGCCGACATCGCTGGTGCCAAAGGTGACTTGGCGCTGCAAGTTGGTGAAATCGACCACGTCGAAATCGACCAGGCCGAGTTTGCCAACACCAGCAGCAGCCAAATACAAGCCCAGCGGGGCACCCAAGCCACCGGTGCCGATGAGCAACACTTTGGCGTTCTTCAGGCGCAGCTGCCCTTCCATGCCTACTTCCGGCATGATCAGGTGGCGGCTGTAACGCAGAATTTCATCTTTGGACAGCGACGTCGCGGGCGTTGCCGCGGCGATGGTCACTGGAATTTCGGTTTTGCTAGCCATACTCAGCCCATTCTCCCGCCGGCAATGGACGGGACGATGCTCACGGTGTCGCCATCTTTGGTGACAGTCTTATCTTTCGCCAGGTAGCGGATGTCCTCATCATTGAGATACACGTTCACAAAACTGCGCAACTGTCCGTCTTCGGTGAAAAGATGTTTTTTGAGGTCCGCGAATTGCGTGGTCAATTGCGCCAGCGCATCGCCGACGGAGCCGGCCTGCACTTCCGTGGAATCGCGCTTGCCCGCGTAAACCCGCAAGGGCGTCGGAATAATTACTTTAACCGCCATACTCTCCACTCCCTCTCATCTCGCTATTGCAGTATCAGATGTCTTATGACCCGCCGGCGATACAATCACGCCGCGCAACTTTTGTAGGCTCCGGGCTTTAGCCCAGCCCGCGTCGAATGGGAGGCCGGGCTAAAGCCCGGCGCCTACACACAAACTCACCGGCACAGTCCATTAAGGCCGGGCGCTGGCTGCGTCGCGCAGTTCGATGCGCTCGCTAGAGAATTCCAGGCGGTCGTCGTTCAGGCGCCAGGAGGTCATGTCCTCCGGCTGGCCGTTGGCCACGCTGACGATGATGTAGCTGTACCAGGGCCAAGCATGGTCGCGATCGTACTGGCTGGGACGTGCCGGATGATCGGGATGGGAATGATACCAGCCCACGACCTCGAGATCCTGCTCGCCCGCGGCTTTTTCCGCATCGCGCACGTCTTCGGAGGTAACCGAGAAGCGGTTTCGCGGACTATCCTCGCGGCGGTTCACGAGTGGATAGAGTCCCAGAATTTCGCGGACTATTTTCCGGCCGTCAAGCAGCTCTTCGCGGCCAAGGAGTGCGCCGCAACATTCGTGCGGGTAGGTTTGCGCGCCGTGGGCGCGGATTTTTTGCGCCAGTTCGGTGGTGATGGTTAGTGGCGCGGTGATCTCCATAAAAATACTCCCAATGCGTCGATTGCGGTTTGTGTAGGCGCCGGACTTTAGTCCGGCCAACGCCGGACCCAGGGGCCGGGCTAAAGCCCGGCGCCTACAAATGCGCGCTGCAAAAAGCTACTCGTCCCAGAAACGCTCGTTCAGATATTTTGCGGCGGAGTCCGCGAATACCGTTACGATTACCGCTTTTTCATTTTGCGGGATGCGGGCGGCTACCTGCAAACTGCCGAGCAGTGCGGCGCCGGCGCTGGGGCTGAGCAGCAGGCCTTCTTCCTTGGCTACGCGCTTGACTAGTTTGTAGGCGCCTTCGGTGCTTACCAGCAAATTCTCATCCGCAAGCGCTTGGTCATAAATTGCCGGGCGGATGGCGGTGGCCATATCTTTCCAGCCTTCGAGACCGTGAAAGGGGCCGTCAGGTTGCAGGCTGATGCAGCGAATGGCGGGGTTTAGTTCGCGCAAACGGCGCGTGGTCCCCATGAACGTGCCGCTGGTGCCAAGTCCGGCGACGAAATGGGTGACGCGCCCGCCGGTCTGCTCCCAGATTTCGTTGGCAGTGGTGCGGTAATGCGCCTGCCAATTCGCAGGATTGCTGTACTGATCGGGATAAAAATATTTTTCCGGATCGCCGGCGACAATTTCGTGTACGCGACGAATGGCGCCATCGGTACTCTCATCGCCCGGGGTCGTCACCAATTCCGCGCCGTAGGCCTGAAGCATTTTTTTGCGCTCTGGCGAAGCGCTATCGGGCAAACACAATTTGACCGGATAGCCTAGCGCAGCGCCAATCATGGCGTAAGCGATGCCGGTGTTGCCGCTGGTGGCGTCGATGATGGTTTTGCCGGGCCGCAGCGCGCAGCTGGCCAGACCGGATTCGATCATGCTCAGAGCCGGACGATCTTTCACCGAGCCCCCAGGATTGAACCACTCGGCCTTGGCGGCGAGCTCCACATGCGAAAACTCTTGCCCGATGCGCTCAAGGCGCAGCAGGGGCGTGTTTCCAATACGCATGAGCAAGGATTGGCCCACTCTCCCGGTTTCCGGGCGCTGCACCTGTGCGGTGGTCATCGCCGATCCCTTCGCGGAGTGACACCGTGAGCGCAGAACCGCACCACGGAGCGGTAAGCGTATGAGGCTAGGAATGCTGGTAACGGCACCACGGGGGTCTCCAACGCCCAGCAGCATATTCAGGCGCCTCGGATCGATGCGACCGCCTGATTCACAGGTATATCTAGAGCTTACCGCAACTTAGGCCAATCACCCTGCAGTTTGTCGACTTTGGGGGAAAACCCCAGCGCTGCTGGGGCATCTATGTATTGTGATGCGCCGCGTGTCCCCTCTCTTGACCCGTGCGAACCGCATTCACTTGGACGGGCAATTCCGCATATAAACAGAGGCGCGGGGCACGCTATACTTAGGAGTTCATGTCGCTGCACCACGTCAATAGTGCCTTCAACCTCTTGGGACAGGTTTCGGAGCCTGCGGAATCCGTGCATCTGCCTGGTCCCGGGGAGCCTCGGCTGGCCCAGCCCAAGCTAGATGTGTCTTGGGGGGCGTTTCACCAAGGGATTGGTAGCAATCTCGCCGCGGTTTTCAGTGGGCCGACCTGGGCGAGGGATTATGTCTATCACGGATTTTTCAAAAATGGCTGGATCG